>JAFDXS010000266.1 GCA_018267795.1 Bacteroidota bacterium
TCACCTGATGCTGGCGGGGATGATAGCAAACCTGATAGCTATGGTGCTGGATAAACACTCATTGTACGATCACCTGAAGGACAGATATCTTGACGAATCTTATAAGGAAGATGCGGAGATGAATGCAGGCGTTATTTCACCAACGGATAATCCGCCTGATGGGGTGAATGAGGTTTTGTTTTAGTTCTCTTTTTTTATTCCTGCTTTGGCTACTGCTATGCGCTGGGAGGTGTAGATGCCTGAATGGCCGCTGAAATAGTAGGCAGTAAAGCATGCTACTGCGAAGTACAAGATATTATCTGTTCCAAATAGCTCTATGCCCATAAGTGTGCACGCAAGGGGTGTATTGGTAGCAGCGGCAAATACTGCGATGAAGCCTATGCCTGCAAACAAGCCTATAGGCGCACCCATGTATAGCGCCAGCGTATTGCCTAAGGCAGCGCCAATGAAAAATAATGGTGTAACCTCGCCGCCTTTGAAGCCAGTGCCTAATGTAATGGCGGTAAACAGGAGCTTCCAAAACCAACTGAAATTAGTAACGCCATTCGCTTTAAATGCATTAACAATGGAAATGCCGTTTGGATCTTGAGAAGTGACGCCAAGACCCAGGTAATCCCGAGTGCCGAGGATATAAGTGAGTGCTATGATAATAGCTGCCCCTATAACGGGAATGAGCCATTTGCGGGTAGGTATAAAGTGATTGACCTGCTGCTTAATGGTATGTGAGAGCGTGGCAAACAAATAACCTGACAGGCCGAATGCTATGCCGGCGATAATAACCTTGAGCAGCAAAAGGAAATCGAAGTGGATGAAAGGAACGGTGGATGCATCTGAGTGATGGAACAGGATATGATACCGCGTGTGATGGATGCCCCAGGCGCTACATACTATGTCTGCAAACACTGCTGCTATGAGGCAGGGGATAAGAGCATCATACTTTATTCTGCCAATGGCTAAAACCTCGAGGGCGAAGATGGCCCCGGTGATAGGCGTTCCAAATACAGCACCGAAGCCAGCTGCAATACCCGTCATAAGTATGATGCGGGTATCGGGCTTAGAGAGATTAAACCACCTGCCTAACATATTGGCCATGCTGCCGCCTATCTGTACGGCAGTGCCTTCGCGACCTGCGGAACCGCCAAACAAATGAGTGATAACAGTGGTAATGAGCACGAGTGGCGCCATGCGTGCAGGTACGCCACCGCCGGGCTCATGTATCTCGTCCATAATGAGGTTGTTGCCAGCCTCGGAATTTTTGCCCCAGAGCTTATATAGAAAGTGGATAGCAATACCTGCTAAGGGCAAAAGAAACAAAAGCCATGCGTGCTGCCACCTGAATTGGGTAGCCTGGTCTAAAAGCCAAAGGAATAATGCAACTAATGAGCCGACAATAAGCGATACGGGAATAGTAAGTGCAGTCCACCTGAGCAGATGACGTATTACGGCAATAAATTCGAAAGAGGTTTTAAGCTTGTTCATTTACCTACAAATAGTTTTTGAGCGGCAATAGCCGTGAGTTATTTGCAGGCGCCATTAGCTACGAGAGCGGTTGGGAGCAGGAAGACACCATTTCCTGTAACGAGGGCAAAGATAATATAAGAAGGAGATATATGCAATGCGATATGTAATATATTATGAATTGAAGGATAATATCCTTAACTAAATATTATGTACAAATAGGTGAAGAGCCGATAGACAAACCAATCTATCCCCTTACCTTTGGAACAATTCTTAAGGAATAATTAAAAAATATCATACATGAAGCGTTTGGCCATTTTAGGCTCGACCGGCTCCATAGGTACTCAGGCACTGGAAGTAGTGGCTGCACACCCTGAGCTGTTTGAGGTAGAAATATTGAGTGCGCATAGCAATGCGGAGCTATTGATAGAGCAGGCATTACAGTTTAAGCCCAATGCTGTAGTAGTAACTGATGAGCAGAAATATATACAGGTAAAAGAAGCGCTGAGCAGCTCGCCGGTGAAAGTATTTGCGGGCAGCAAATCGCTGGAAGAAGTGGTGCAATGGGATGGCGTGGATATGGTGCTGGGTGCTATACTAGGCTTTGCCGGTCTATCGTCTGTGCTGGCAGCCATAGATGCGGGCAAGCACATAGCCCTTGCCAATAAAGAAACACTGGTAGTGGCGGGAGAACTGGTAATGGAGCGTGCCAATAAGAAAGGTGTGCGCATAATACCTGTGGATAGTGAACACTCTGCCATATTTCAATGCCTGGTGGGTGAGGATATAAACAATATAGAAAAGGTAATACTTACGGCATCCGGCGGACCATTCCTTGGCAGAAAGACCAACTACCTGGTGAATGTGAAGGCAAGTCATGCCCTGCAGCACCCTAACTGGACAATGGGGGCTAAAATAAGCATAGACAGTGCTACGCTGATGAATAAGGGGCTGGAACTGATAGAAGCTAAATGGCTCTTTGGGCTGCGTAATGACCAGATGGACGTGGTGGTGCACCCTCAAAGCATAGCACACTCGTTTGTACAGTTCATAGATGGCTCGATGAAAGCACAGATGGGGCTGCCAGACATGAAGCTGCCGATACAATACGCCCTGGCGTGGCCACTGCGTATAAACAACAATTTTAAGCGCCTGGACTTTAAGGATTTTCCTAAATTAAGCTTTGAGCAGCCTGATTATAAAACTTTCCGTAATCTTGTACTCGCGAAAGAGGCAATGGACAAGGCAGGAAATGCGCCTTGTGTGCTGAATGCGGCAAACGAGGTAGTAGTGCATGCCTTCCTGCAAAACAAGGTTGGCTTCCTGGAAATGAGTGAAATGATAGAGAAAACAATGGCCAGCGTGGCTTTTGTGGAGCATCCGACACTGGAAGACTATCAACACTCTGATGCTGAGGCACGTAATTATGCTTCCGAGTTTGTTAAAAAAAGCCAACTTTCGATTTACTAAATTATTTTTAGCGCACCTATGCAATTAAATACTGTTCTATTATTATCCGGCGGCGCTGTACAAGCATTGCAATTACTCGCAGCCTTATCCTTACTTATATTACTACACGAATTCGGACATTTCTTCTTTGCACGTTTATTTGGCACGAGGGTAGAGAAATTTTATTTGTTCTTCGATTTCCTTTTCCCGTTCTCCGGGCTGCTTAACTTTTCACTTTTCAAGAAAAAGAAAGGTGATACGGAATATGGTATAGGCTGGTTTCCGCTGGGGGGCTATGTGAAGATAGCCGGTATGGTGGATGAAAGCATGGATAAGGAAGCCCTTGCCAAACCCCCTGAGCCATGGGAATACCGCTCTAAAAAAGCATGGCAGCGCCTGTTTATAATGCTGGGGGGTATAATAATGAATGTGCTAGTAGCAATGGCTATATACAGCGTTATATTCAGCGTGTGGGGTGAAGAGTACCTGCCTACGCAGAATGCGAAGTATGGTATAATGGTGGACAGTATAGGTGAAAGCATAAAACTGCGTAACGGCGATATAATAAAGAGCGTGGATGGCAAACCCGTAGAACGCTTTAACAGGATACCACTGGAAATAATATTCAGTGAAACGGGTACCATACAGATAGACCGCGATGGTAAGGACATAAGCCTGAACATACCAAAAGGAACTGTAAGAAAAATATTGAAGAGCCAGAAGGGTAGCTTAATACAACCACGTGTGCCCGCAGTAATAGGCGGCATAGCACAGGGAAGCATGGCAGAGCGATTGAGATTTAAAGTAGATGACAGCATAATAGCTGTGAACGGGAAGCCAATACATTTCTTTGATGAGTTTAACGCTGCTAAAAGAGAGAACTATGGCAAGCCGATAACTATAGAAGTGGTGCGTAACGGAAGCCAGCTAATGGTGGTAAATACCGTGATACCTAAAGACAGCCTGCTGGGCATAGCGCAGGAAGACCCCGCAAGATATTTTGAGATGCAGAAGATAAAGTACAACCCTGTAACTGCTATAGGCAAGGGGGTGAGCTATACCTGGGAGCAATTTGGGTTTTACTGGAGACAGTTTAAAATGATACTGACCTCGAAAGAAGTGAAGCCAAGCGAGAGCCTGGGCGGTGTGGTGAGCTTTGGTAAGATGTTCTCGCCGGTGTTTAACATGCATGACTTCCTCACACTGACTGCATTTGTATCGATAATACTTGCGTTTATGAACCTGCTGCCGATACCGGGATTGGATGGTGGCTATGTTATTTTCCTGCTGTTTGAAATGCTGACCGGTAAGAAGGTGAGTGAGAAGGTGATGGAGCGTGCTACTACCGTGGGCCTTGTGCTGCTGCTGGGATTGATGCTGTATGCTAATGGGCTGGATATTTTCAGGTTGTTTAAGAAGTAATTGTCTTATCATATTTGGTTAAGCCGTAGGATTTGTTTCCTGCGGCTTTTTTGTGTTATCTCCTCATGTTGTGTTCTTGCTTTTCTTTTGTGTCATTTCCTCATGTTGTGTTCTT
>JAFDXS010000267.1 GCA_018267795.1 Bacteroidota bacterium
TAGAACCAACAGCAGTGCCGGTAATAAATAACCTGAGCAATGTGGCTATGTACCCCAACCCTGTAGAAGATGTGCTGACTATAAAAACAGACAAGGTGTATGATAAACTGACCATAATAAACAGCGTAGGGCAAACCGTAATGCAGCAAACACTGCAAAATAAAGAAACCCGTGTGAATGTAAAAACATTGGCACCAGGGATGTACTACATAATGCTGAAGAATACTGATGGAGTGAAGGTGGAAAAGATTGAGAAACTGTAATTAAATTGAGTTATGTTAAAAGGGCTGCTTCTGTAGAGAAACAGCCCTTTTTTTATGAAATATAAGTTATTTAGCAATGGTTAGTCTGCCAATAGCCAGTGTTTTGGAGCTGTCCTTTAATTTGTAAATGTAGATGCCGTTGGGAACGCTGTTCGTGTTCCAGGTTATCATGCCCTGTTTGTCCTTAGCGGGCAGTTCGGCTATTTTTTGACCGATCATGTCAGTTACGATAATACTTACTGAACCTGCGGCCCCGGATGTATTATAACTGAATGAAACATCGTACCTGGCAGGATTTGGATAGGCCAGTACTGATGAGGAACTTTCTACCTGAGCGAAGGCAGATGAGAGGGTTAGTGATAAAAAGCAAGTAGTAAAGAGTTTTTTCATGCTATGATGGGTATAACAATTATGCCGTAAATATACAATAAATTATTACTTAAGGTATATTAAGAAACAGTTTTTAAAATGCAGTGAAAAAAAATATATACGCAATCCCAGTATTTACAATGCTTAGCAGTTAAAATCGCGTTAAACTGCAAGCAAGGTATTTTAATAATAAGAGTAGCGCCTATTTTTGTACCTTTGCACACCTTTATTAAGTTCGTTTGCCTTATATGGATGCTTTACAATCTGTTGACCGCACCAAGCTGCCCCAACACATAGCCATTATTATGGATGGAAATGGCCGTTGGGCGAAAGAGCGCGGTGAGGACCGAGTATATGGTCACCACGAAGGTGTGGTGAGCGTGCGGGAGATAGTAAACGGATGTGCAGAACTGGGTATTTCTTATCTCACTCTTTACGCATTTTCTACAGAAAACTGGAACAGGCCCAAAGAAGAAGTAAATGCCCTGATGGAGCTGCTGGTAAACACCATACGCAAAGAAGCAGAAGAGCTGAAGAAGAATAATGTGCGTATGCATGTGATAGGCGATTTCTGCAGCCTGCCAGAAATATGCCAGAAAGAACTAAATGAAGCTATAGATATGACCGCTGCCAATACAGGGCTAAACCTGATACTGGCACTAAGCTATAGCTCCCGTTGGGAAATGATAGATGCTGCGAAGAAAATGGCCGCGGATGCAGTAAGCGGCAAACTAAAGCCTGAAGAGATCAATGATACCATATTTCATAAATACCTGAATACGGCTGCTTTTCCTGACCCGGAGTTAATGATACGCACGAGTGGTGAGTACAGGATCAGTAATTTTTTACTGTATCAGCTTGCTTACGCAGAGCTGTACTTTACAGATGTACACTGGCCTGACTTCCGTAAGCCACAACTATATGAAGCATTGCTAAACTACCAGCAACGCGAACGCCGATTTGGCAAAACAAGCGAACAAATACAAACGAACACTCCACAGCATGCATAGAAATAGTCTGCGCAATATATTCTTCCTGTTATCTATCTTATTTTCCGCGGGTGGGCTCCATGCCCAGATAGGCGGAGGTAATGGTAACAGCCTGAGTAAAATGATGCAACAGAATGCCACTACTGAACCCGAAAAGCCTAAAGAATATGAAATAGGGGGTATAACTATAAGCGGTGCCAAATACCTGGACGAAGACCTGCTGATGGCCGTAACAGGGTTGAGCGTAGGGCAAAAAGTACACCTGCCTGATGATGAAAATATAGCTAAAGCTATACGCGCATTGTGGAAGCAGGAACTATTCTCTAACGTGAGTATTACTATCTCTAAATTCATAGGTAATAAAGTATTTCTGAGTGTAAATGTGGAAGAAAGGCCGAGGCTAAGCCGCTACAACTTTAAAGGCATAAAGCAAGGTGAGGCAAAAGAAATAAAAGAAAAGATAAGCCTGATAAGGGGCAGGGTGGTAACAGAGGCTACCAAGAAAGAGGCTGTAGTGCGCATAAGAAAATACTACGTAGATAAGGGCTTTGGAAATGTGACCATAGCAGTGAAAGAAAGAGCGGATACAGGTGCGGTGAACTCTATAATGCTTACGTTTATAATAAATAAAGGAAGCAAAACGCATATAAACCAGGTAACTATCGCGGGTAATGAAAGCGCATCTGAAATGAGATTGAAGCGCACGCTGAAATCGACCAAGGAAATGGCGCGCTTTTCACTTTATCCTGCTGATGCAAATACCATATATAAGAAAGACAAACGCTCATTTAGTAACTATATAAGCGAATGGGGCTTCCTTTCTCCATCAAAAACATTGGAAGCATTAGACCCGTATTTCCGCTATAACATCTTCTCGTCGTCGAAATACAATCCTGAGAAATTTGAAGAAGATAAGCAATCGCTTGTAGCCTACTATAATACATTAGGATATCGTGATGCGTCTATTGTAGCAGATACAGTATATAATGTGCAGAATGGCAATATCAATATAGATATAAAAGTAAGAGAAGGGCATAAATATTACTTTGGTGATATAACATGGCAGGGAAATACCAAATATTCGAACGAGCAACTAAGCCGAGTATTAGGTATAAAGAAAGGAGACATATACAACCAGGAACTACTGGATAAGCGCCTGGGTAAACAGCTAAGCCCTGAAGGTGGTGAAGATGTGAGCAGCCTGTATATGGATGATGGTTACCTATTCTTCAACGTAGAGCCCGTAGAAACATCGATAGTAGGGGATACTATAAACTATGAAATGCGTGTAACTGAGGGTACACAAGCTACCATACGTGACATAACCATAATGGGTAATGACCGTACTAATGAGCATGTGATACGCCGTGAACTGTTTACAAGGCCGGGCAACAAATTCAGCCGCTCTGACCTGATCCGTTCTCAGCGCCAGATAGCTAACCTTGGCTTCTTTGACCCTGAGAAAATAGGTATACAACCTAAGCCACACCCTGAAGACGGAACAGTGGATATAGAATATACCGTAGTAGAAAAATCGAGCGATCAGCTGCAGCTTTCTGCAGGTTTTGGCGGGGGTATTAACTTCTATGGTAACGTAGGTGTGCTATTCAGCAACTTCTCCATACGCAATATATTCAAGCCTAAATTCTGGGATCCATTACCGGTAGGTGACGGACAGAAATTTTCGATAAACTATTCATCTAACGGTGCTTATTATAACTCACTGAGCACATCGTTTACAGAGCCATGGCTTGGGGGCCATAAACCTAATGCACTGACTACAAACTTTATATACAGTAAGTACTCAGGTGCAGCAATAGGTTCAGATCCTAATGCGTCCTTCCTGCGCATGACGGGTGGTGGTGTATCGCTGAGCAAACGCCTGAAATGGCCTGATGACTATTTTGTACTTACCTATGGTTTGTATTATAATAACTACAGGTTGAAAGACTATGCTCTTGCGGATAATTTTACGGATGGCTTTAGTAATAATCTATATGCCAAACTGATAATAGCACGTTCGTCAATTGACCAACCGCTATACCCGAGAAGTGGTTCGAACATCAGCTTTACCTTCCAGTTTACGCCGCCATACAGCGCATTCAGCAATAAAAACTATGGGGATGAAACGCCGGACCAGAAGTATAAATGGATAGAATATCATAAATACCGCTTCACAGCAGACTGGTACAAACGCATAGCAGGTAACCTGGTGTTTAAGCTGAGCACTAAATATGGCTTCCTGGGCTATTATAATCCTGCAATTGGTTATTCTCCGTTTGAGCGCTTCCAGTTGGGTGGGGATGGGTTATCTGGTTTTAACTACTTTATAGGCCGAGATATCATATCGCAGCGTGGGTATGAAGTATATGTGCAGGATGCTACAATATTTAACAAATACTCTGCGGAAGTACGTTACCCATTCTCATTGAGCCCAACAGCTACAATATATGGCCTTGTGTTTGCAGATGCAGCTAATGCCTGGGCAAACTTTAGTTCGTACAATCCGTTCCAGCTGAATAGGGACGTAGGTGTGGGCGTTAGGATATTTTTACCAATGTTTGGCTTGCTTGGGCTTGATTATGGCATAGGACTTGATCGCTATAACCCAGCAGCGGGAACTACCGGTTTAAAAGATATTGCTAAATTTACGTTTATGTTAGGCTTCGAGCCGGATTGATGTTAAACCCCGATCATTGAACATAATCAAAAGAAGAAACACATGAAAAAGATAATTCTTAGTATCCTGTTTGTAGTGGCCATAGCTACAGTGTCTAACGCGCAGCATTATTGCATCATAGACTCAAAATACATACT
>JAFDXS010000268.1 GCA_018267795.1 Bacteroidota bacterium
TCTGTAGAGAAGATGCAGGTATTTTGTGCCTGGTCTTCCTTCAGTATATCAGCCTGCACGGTACCACGTACTGCTTTTAGTGTTTCTTCTTTTATCTTTTGATAAACATCAGCTGGTAGTACCTGATCGCCGGTAACACCCAGCAACATTAAGCCAATGCCATCGTTACCTTCAGGCAATGAGCCTTCTGCACCGCCACCAAAAACGGATGGGTTGTATGTGGGGCGCTTAATGCCTTTATCGGCATATATAGCTTCTATCTTTTTGCTTACTTCTGCTTCCAGTCCATGTTCCTTTATATACAGCTCGCATTGTTGATCTATAGCTGCATTCATGAAGAAGGCAGTGATAGTAGGTGCGGGGCCATTGATAGTCATGGATACGGATGTCTTAGGGTCTGCCAGGTGGAAGCCGCTGTATAATTTTTTCGCATCATCCAGGCAGCATACGCTTACACCTGAGTTGCCTACTTTACCATATATATCCGGGCGGTGATCGGGATCTTGTCCATAAAGCGTTACGCTATCAAATGCAGTGCTGAGGCGCTTTGCCGGCATACCTAATGATACGTAGTGGAAACGTTTGTTGGTACGCTCAGGGCCGCCCTCACCTGCAAACATACGTGTAGGGTCCTCACCTTCGCGCTTGAACGGATAGATACCTGCTGCATAAGGGAATTCGCCGGGGAAGTTTTCCGTCAGCGCCCATTTCAATATTTCGCCCCATGCTTCAAATTCAGGCACTGCTACCTTTGGTATCTGGGTATGAGATAATGAATCGGTATGTGTTTTTATTTTCAGCTCTTTGTTGCGCACTTTGTAGGTGTAGTATTCACCCTTGTATTGTTGCTTCTTTTCTTCCCAGTGTTCGAGCAGGTATTTATTTTTAGGGTCAAGCTCCAGTTCTGTTTTGCTATATACCTCTTGTAGTGTCTTTATCAGCCTGTCTTTATCGTCTATATCCTTTGCCCCCTGTAGTACCTGTATCGTCTTAGTGATACCAAACAACTTTTGCGCAACAGCAGCCTGGTCCAGCGACCATTTGTCGTACTTGCGGTTATTCTCTGCTATCTCGCTCAGGTAGCGGGTGCGGGCAGGTGGTATTATGTATATCTTTTCACTCATCTCCTTGCTTAGTGCAAAGTGAGATTCCAGATGAGCACCTGTTTTCTTTACTACCAGGTCCATCAGCGACCTGTACATCGTATTAGTGCCGGGATCGTTGAACTGAGAAGCGATGGTACCATATACCGGCATTTCGTCCGGTGCTTTATCAAATAGTTTGTGATTGCGCTGGTATTGTTTCTTCACATCACGCAGGGCATCCATAGCACCGCGTTTATCGAACTTGTTGATGACTACGATGTCCGCAAAGTCCAGCATGTCTATTTTCTCGAGCTGTGTAGCGGCACCGTATTCCGGTGTCATTACATACATGCTCATATCGCAATAGTCCATTATCTGGGTATCACTCTGGCCAATGCCTGAGGTTTCCAGTATTATAAGGTCATATTTGGCTGCCTTCAGTATGTTCACCGCATCCATCACGAATTTGGAGACAGCCAGGTTGCTCTGGCGAGTGGCCATAGAGCGCATATATACACGTGGGCTGCCTATCGCATTCATACGTATGCGGTCGCCAAGGAGGGCGCCACCTGTTTTCTTCTTGGTAGGGTCAACTGAAATGATACCTATGTTCTTATCCTTAAAGTCTAGCAGGAAACGGCGCACCAGCTCATCTACCAGCGAGCTTTTACCTGCACCACCGGTACCGGTAATACCCAGCACCGGAGCCTGGGATGCGGTAGCCTGTTCACGCACTTTCTTCAGCATTGCCTGTGTTTCCGGCAGATCGCTGTAGTTTTCTGCGGCTGATATAAGACGAGCTATCGATTTAGCATCTTTTTCTATCAGGTGGCCTACTTCACCATTCAGGTGGTTACCCGTAGGGAAATCGCTTTGTTTTATTACGTCATCTATCATACCCTGCAAGCCCATAGCGCGGCCATCATCAGGTGAGTAGATGCGTGTGATACCATATTCTTCCAGTTCCTTTATTTCTGTAGGGAGTATTACACCACCGCCACCGCCAAAGATCTTTATATGTCCGCAACCGCGTTCTTTCAGCAGGTCGTGCATATATTTGAAGTATTCTACGTGGCCGCCCTGGTAAGATGTAATGGCTATAGCATTGGCATCTTCCTGTATGGCACAATCTACCACTTCCTGCACGCTGCGGTCATGCCCAAGGTGTATTACTTCCGCACCGCTGGACTGCATCACACGACGCATGATATTGATAGCAGCATCATGTCCGTCAAATAAAGAAGCTGCAGTAACGATACGAATCTTATTCTTTGGTGTGTAATTCATTTGTAAGCCCACTCAAACCTCTTTAGCGAAAGCAGGAGGTTTTATTTTGAGTTAAGAAATTTATGTATATAACAGGATACAAAGTTACATTAGAACTTGTTAAGTTGGAAGAGGAGTTCTGCACCAATAAGTTGATGGGAGCTACAGCCTGTTATGGCTTATGCTTATCAAAGAAACGAAAAGAGACGCCGAGGCTTAAAAGGCTCATTTTGTCATAGCCAATATCCAGAAATGCGCTTGCATGCCTGTTGATGTAGTAACGGGCTGCAAGGCGGGCCGTTAGCGTGACATCCGGCTTAATAACGTTTGAAATCGTATCGGAAGAAGGGTAATTGCTGTGCTTTATATAGTTAGCAGCAATACCGAGACCTACCGAAAGGTCGAGGTTGCGTACCGGTATCAGCTTATTAAAATGATAAAATGCCTGCAGGCCGGGGCTTATAATAGATACTTTATCAGTGACAGGTCTGTAGAATAATACGCCATTTGTATAGCCTTCCCGCGAATAATTGTACCGAAACACATCATAAGCAAGGCTGACAGCTATGCTTATATTATTGTTCACAGCGCGCTCCAGCCTGAAATAGACAGGCAGTGAGCCTGAACCTGAGCCATAGCGGGTGCTGTCCGGCAGTTTATAGTTTTGCTTATTCCAGTCTGCCAGGCCAAGGGAGATCGTGAACAAGGTAGTTTTGCGGGAGAAAGTATTGTAGCCTGGTATTGCAGCATTGGTAGTGGTGGAATCCTGCGCCTGGGCAGAAAACGATATAAGCACTAAGAAAGCAGAAACAAGGAAAATTCTCATACAGATGCTGTTGGCCTTTGTGATTGCAATATACAATAACGTGCCGTTATCCGTTTTAGTGTGGCTATAGTAAACGATAGGAAAAACCAAGGTTAGCTACACTTATCCCGTCATAACCGACCTGAAAATTAAATCCGATCTTTTTATCTACATAATAGCGAATACCTAAGTGAGCGATCATACCTATGTTATCCGTCGTGGTATTTCTTTTATCGCCATAGTAATTGTCTTCCTTCCTGGTGAGCGATATTCCTAAGCCTGCATAAGGATCTAATTTTGTGCTTTTAAATAATTTAGTAAAATGATAATTAGCACTAACCGCAAGGGTTGATAATATCATTTTATCGCTGTAGGTATGGGACGGAATAGGAGTGTTACCTCTATAACTATACTTATTGGCCCGCTCATAGCTATAAATAAATTGGTCATAGCCAAACCCGGCTACAATACCAATGTGGATAGTAAGGGCATATTCAGCCCTAATGTACAATGGACTCATACCCAGCGTTTGATTTTTTACGAAGCTATCCGGCACCGGATAATTCATCCTGTAATGATCAGCCAGTCCGATGCCTATAGAAAATATATAGCTGTGTTTAGAAAAGCCCTGTATTGGCTTTTTATGGTCTTTTGGTAATTCAGCTTTTTGCGCTAATGAAGTAAAACTAAATGCTGAAATGATCATAGTAAAGAGGAATAACTTCATAGGGGCATTAGTTTAGGACAAAATGAAACTACTTAAAATATGCATTTCATATTGTAATAAATCTGTAAACAAAACGCCACTACATTGGCAGTGGCGTTTATTATATAAAGTTTGGGATTACAGACTAGTCTTCATCGTCGTCGTCATACTTCTTAGCTTTTTTAGCTTTCTTCTCTTTGTTGTGCTTCCTTTCCTTCATGTGATGTGGTGGTGGCGGTGGTGCATCTTCGTCATCATCATCGCTTGTGTCCATGTGGCGCATTTCATCGCCCGGCTCGTGGTGGCCATGCATGTGGTGGTGACCGCCGCCGCAACCAAAGTTCTTAGAGATACCAAAGTTGAACTGCTGACCGAAAGTGAAATTGAACTTGTTTTCGCTCTTCAATAAAGAATTGTCTGACCAGTTAACGCCAGTGTAGCCTATGCCACCTACGCTAAAGTTGAGCGCAAGGCCCTTAGCTACGAAAGCACCGATGCCAGGAAAGAGGTTTACATTAAATCCATTATAATTGCTCTGATCGGTAATATCTTCTATTTGTGTAGTACCAC
>JAFDXS010000269.1 GCA_018267795.1 Bacteroidota bacterium
TGAGGCCAAAGCTGGCTGATGGTACCTTCCGCAAGACCTTCGACCCGCTCACTACCATCAACCAGGGTTTTATTGAGGGCAATGCATGGAACTACACACTCTATGTACCGCATAATCCCAAAGCGCTGATAAAAATGATGGGTGGCGATGCCTACTTCACACACTACCTGGACAGCCTGTTTACCTACGAGCTACCTGAAAAATACTTTGCAGAAACAGAAGACATAACGCGGGATGGTATAATAGGTAACTATGTACACGGCAACGAACCGAGCCACCATGTAGCTTACCTCTACGACTGGACCAGCAAGCCATGGAAAACCCAGGAACGTGTGCGCATGATAATGAAACGCATGTACAAGCCCACACCTGACGGACTCGGCGGCAACGATGATTGTGGGCAAATGAGTGCATGGTATATATTCACCATGCTGGGTTTTTACCCTGTTGCTCCCGGCTCCGGGCAATATGCCCTTGGCAGCCCGAGCATGGAAAGCGCCGAGATTAAGCTACCCAATGGCAGAACGCTAAAGATAGAAGCAAGGAACCAAAGCGATCGGAACGTGTACGTGAAGAAAGTGCTGTTAAATGGTAACGAACTTAACAGCCCCTTCATCTCACAAAATGACATTATGAACGGTGGTACGCTTACTTTCTATATGAACGATACACATCAGTAGGCTTTAGCGTATCAGCGTCAGGTCGCCCTTCTTGTAGTGTACTTCATCACTACCCGTTACTATGTAGCGCAAGTAGTAGAAGTAAGTGCCTACTTCAGCAGGTACGCCATTCTCAGTGCCATCCCAGCCTTTGTTGCTGCGCATAGCTACAAACACTCGCTGCCCCCATCGGTTGTATACAGATAGCTCCATCACGTTGATGTTAGGATTGTCCGTTACAATATGGAAGTAGTCATTACGGCCATCTCCATTTGGAGAGAATGCATCAGGCAGCCATATATCAGACGGAATGTCAGTTGCATGCACCGTATAGGTACAGGTATCACTACACTGCCCGTTGGAAACTACGCAGTAGTATTTCGCTGACCAGTACTTAGCCTGCAAATGCAGTGTAGGGCAGTTTTGGCAGATAAGTGAATCGCCTTTGTACCAATTAATAGTATTGGCTTCGGTGCAGGCTGGTAGCAATACCACAGTGTCGTAAGGTGTTTGCAAAGCAGTGTCTGCAAACCTGCCTGCCGGCTGCGGAAATACATGAATGGTGGTAGTTGCGGTTGCGCTTCCTCCGGCATTGGTGACAGTAAGCGTTGCACTGTAATCGCCAGGGGCATTGTAGCATATTATTGGCGGTGTTGGCCCTGAAAAAGAATCAGGTGTGGCGCCGGCAAATGACCAAATGAACTGCTGCGGGTAGTTGCCGGTCATAGCGTCGAAATGAATGCAGCTACCTGCGCATATAGAATCGGTAGTAAGAAGATTATCGATAAAAGGTGCACAGAAGCGAACATTGGCGGTATCATATACCGTACCGCAGACAAAGCTGCCCCTTACCCAGTAGACGCCAGGCTTTGTAACTATAATCACAGCTGATGTATCTCCCGTACTCCAGCTTATATGTTGCAGCGCAGCAGGAACGGAAAAAATAGCAACGTTACCTGGATTACATATAAGGGTATCTGCAGGCAGATGTGGCAAGAAGGCGGAAGCAGAAACCACATTCACTGTGTCTCTCAAAGAACCACAAGCGTTTGTTGCGGTCACCCACCATTTACCAGGTGTTCTGACAACGATGCTTTTGTTAGTTGAGCCATCAGACCATAGCACAGTTCTAAATGTAGTGTCAACACTGTAGTTAATAGCGAAAGGCCCTTCCTTGCATATCACCGTATCCTTGCCCAGGTTTAAGCTATCAGCCAATATTACAATACCTACCTTATTAGATGCCACAGCGCTGCAATACCGGCTACTCACGCTTACTGAATATAGGCCTGCCATGCCAGTGGTATAGTTGCTGGTATTGGTGCCGGGCAGCAGTACGCCGTCTCTATACCAGTTGTAGGTATAAGATGTATCCTTTGTAGTTTGGAATACCAATGTTTTACCGGGGCAGAGTTCCTGTTGGCTGTCTGGCAGTATATGCGGTGTCGGTTTAGCATGTGCAGTAATTGTATCTGTAGAAGAACTCCTTGCGCAACCATTGTTTGATACGGTAACATAATACCTGCCACCTCTTGTAACGTATACATCAGCGCTGTAGGCATCGGGCATCGTACTATCGTTATAGTGCCAGGTATAACTGTAACCAGTGCCTGTGTTAGCATGCAGCAATACGGTATCGCCCTCACAAATATCCCGTGCAGCACTGCTAATAGTTGCTGCAGGTATTGGTACTACAGTTACTGCTACAGGATCAGAAGTATCGCAGATGCAGATATCTGTGCGTATAGATACTGTATAGTTGCCCGCTATTGCAGTGGCATAAGTATAGCTGGTAGCTCCTGGAATAATTGAACCATTCTTAAACCATTGATAGCTTGCATCCAGGTAACCACTTAAGGGGCCGTTCGCTACCAATATGGTGGTGTCTCCCGTACATACCTTTAGGTGTGGTGAATATATAGTAGCCACCCATTTATCAGCAGGATCGTCTGCAAAGTTAGTAGAGCTGCTTTGCGATTTGCATCCCGTAGTAGTATCAATTGCTACAACACTGTAGTGGCCCGGTGTTCTTACGGCAAGGGAGTTGGTTGATGTATTGGGCGAAGTTATTGTATAATAAAAAACATTGTCATAATAGATGGAATCGAGCCAGGTATATCTGTAACCGGGAGATGGACTACTAATGGTTAATCGCACAGGACTGTCGCAATTCACATTTACTAAGGGCATTGGTGGATTGGCAGCCATAATAAGTGTAGTACTGTCAGAACTGCTTTGACTGCATAGGGTAGTACTTACTGTTACATGATACACACCTGTGTTGGCTGCGCTGACGTTTGTAATAACCGGGTCGCGTAAAGAGGAAGTAAAGCCAGCGGGACCTGACCACGAGTAAGTAGCATCAGGCAGATATATGGCATGCAATTGAACACTACCACCATTGCAAGCCACATAGCTACTGCTGGATATAAGCCTTGCCAGGCCCAGATCAAGTATCTTTATTGCCTGCACTGAAAAAGCACCGCATGAATCTGTGACCTTCACATCAAACGTATCATTGGCACTACCACCAAAACCGGTAAAGATGCCGGAAGTATCGCTTGCGAGATATGGGCCTGATACGCCTTTGCCATAATGGGCGAGCGCATATTGATAATGTTTTGTTGGTATTGAAAATGGTATTCCATTTTTGCCTGAAGCGTATATTTTGGCGGAGCCAGGTAAGCCGCTTTTACAAATGAACCCTTGTGTGTTATTGATGTCCACTTGCACAGTCTCGCCTGTATATACAAAGGTGTCTGTGACTGTATATGGATTAGGATAGCCAGTGAAGTAGTTGAAATAGGTAAAACCAGCAGCGGATGGAAGAATGGTGTATACCCCCGGAGTGGAAATATAGATTGCTGTGCCCGATGCATATTGTCTCCACACACCGCTCTCAAAATAAAGATTGCCGTTCCGAAGCAGGGAAAAATTAACAGGAAGGCTTCTGCCATTTTTCTTTGCTGTTCCTTTCAACCATATCTGCATACCGTTGCAGGTTCTCTGTCTATGGTCAACACCTGCAGTGAACTCATAAAGATCTGTATCTGCAACGGTAATGGGCAGCAGATACGAACCGCAGCTATCTGTTATCTTCCATACATAATTACCTGCGGGAAATAACAATTTGCCAAAGGAAGGAGTCATGTTTTGTTCTGCGCTAAAGGAACCACCACCATTCCAGTTCCCAAGGAAAGAATATCCTGTAGGTCCGGTAAAAAGCTCTACTGTTTTATTGACAAGCGACGATACGGAGGTGTTGAATACAAAGCTATCGATGTATTTGTTGCGGCCTGATCCATTGCTGTAATAGCTGACGGTATAGGGATTAGAAGTAATGACACTTGTGCCAAATCCACTGGTAAGTGTATAGCCATCATTAGTGGTAATGTTGACGGAATACCAACCAATAGCCAGTGTAGGGGATGATAATGATGCGATACCAGAAGTATATGGGCCATAGGTATGGCCTGCTGCATCCGTAAAAGTGTAAGAAACGGGATAGCATATAGCGCCGCCGAGGTAAATGCTTGCGGTAAAGTTTTTATTACAATTTTGATCTGTATAGATACTGGCATATGGATATCCGATGGTTTGTGTAGCAGTGAAGCTTGAGCCGCAAGGTGGCTGTATGGTATAGGTGATAGTTTTCCCGTAGCAGTCTTTAAGGCTCTTGCCTGGGGGCAATGTGACCACAAATGCAGTATCATTCAAGCTATGAAAGGCGGTAGCTGGAACAAGGCCGCTTATTTGAGCAGATACCTTG
>JAFDXS010000026.1 GCA_018267795.1 Bacteroidota bacterium
TTTGCATACTTTTCTTCTCCTATTATACCACCATTTTATTTATTCTTGTAATTGATATTTTCTCTTTTAATTTAATGCTATAAATTCCCTAATACCCCCATTACATTATAAGGCGAATTATTTCCTTCCCTTGAATCAGTTTTGTTTGAGATTATAATAAACCTTTTAATGATTTTATATAAACCCTGCGTCTTTAGCAAATACGGCAAGCTCTGTTCGGGTTTTTAAATGCAATTTTTCAGCTAACGAATTTTGATAACTCTGAACTGTGCGGGGACTTACTTTAAATATCTTCGCGATTTCTTCATAGCTAAGTCCGGTACCGCATAGTTTTAAGAATTCTATTTCCTTATCGGTTATGATTGGAACACTTTTGGTGTCTTTTTTGATAGAATAATTCTTTGTTGCAGGGTCAAAAAAATAATATCCGTTATTAAATATTGTTCGAATAGCGACGTCTAAAGTTTTTGGATCGCAATTTTTGACGAGATAGCCATCCGCACCAAGCATCATGGTTCTCTGTCGTACAAACCTTTCGCTGAGCATTGTTAATATAATTACTTTAATCTCTGGCCATTTTGTTTTAATCTCACGAAGCGTCTTATAACCGTTCATCACAGGCATCTGAACATCAAGTAAGCAAATGTCTGGTAATAAACCTGTAGAAAGTTTATCAATAAGTTCCTTTCCATGGGCAGCCTTAATAATTACTGAAAGACCCTCGAACGAATCAAGTATCTGAGAAAGCCCCTCGCGTACTAATTCGTGATCTTCCGTGACGGCAAGCTTAATGTTTAATGATGGGTTTGTTGGCATTTCATTCACACGACAATTTTTAATTCAATTTTAAAAGTCGTAACGAAATTAATTCTCTCTTGTAATCTCAAAATTAATGTATTTGCATGACAACAAATTTGTATGATATAGCTGAATTTAAATGCTTATATATTAAAAATAAATTTTTAAAACACCGTAATATTACTATATGATGCCCCGGAAACGTCTTTTACTTTTGATTTGCACCTAAAGATTATCCCTCTATGAAAGCAGCCTGTAAGTGTATTACACTGCTTTACTGCCTGATTATATATGCAATTCCCTGCCATCCGCAGGAGGTCGCTTCACAGCTGAAGCTGCACACAGATTTCATCTATATAAATCATGAGGGCAAACTGACTCAGGATGTTTTCTATGCTGTTGACAGTAGTTTCAAAGCAAGCCTTTCACTTCAATGCTATTTGTTGCAGACAAACGGGGATAGCATCCTTTTGTATTCCAAAAAGCAAGTACAGGTTCATTTAAAAAAAGGCGTTAACCAGCTGCATTTAAACTATAATGAAAAAGATAGCAATACATATATCATTCCGGCTTTTAATGATGTGTTAAAACATGTCGCTTCTGTTCCTCCGGGTAATTACATAACATATATCACTGTTCAAAATGAAAACGATGCCTTTAGTCAGGTGATCAGTAATTGCGTAGACAGCAACCTGAAAATAAATTCAGCGATCCGCAAAGACGTGAACAATACATTATCGGGCAGGCACAGGTCATTTCTTGGTATTAATATTGGTTCGCAGCTCAGCGGTATGCCGGTTGGAAAAGCACTAAGCAATGCGCACCATAAAATAGAACAGGCTTCTAAAATGCGTGGGCTTACTCCTGTACAAGTTCATGCTAACGGCATTGATTACATAGACTTTTATTACCACGATTGGTATGTTGGCAGGTATAAAGCAGCAAAGAATGAAACTGTTGCCCAGCAGCTGAAAGCTGAAGAAAGTGAATTGAATGGCTATGCCGGGGGCCTTACAGCCAATGACCTGGAAAATCATCCCTCCCTGTTTTCCCAGTTCCGCGACCTGAAAAAAGAAAAGAAGGGGAAGGAGGAACTAAAAGGAGAACTATCGCTTAGTGGTAATTTCAGTAACGGCCAGGAACCTTATTCAGACCAGGATAATAACTACTATGAACTGAGGGGCAGCGTTGAAGTACCCGTGGCAGGCCTGCCAGTTGAGCTGGAAGGTTTATATACCTCACAAGATGCGCACAGGCAGGCGAAAGCCAGTTATTTTCATATACATTATGATACGGATAAAGCGAAAGCTGAATTAAACAAGTTGCTTTCTGGATATAATGAAAAATATCAGCAAACAATATCCAAAGGCGCAGGCATCAATATGATCTACGGCAGCGCTTTAAATAATCTCCAGGCACAAAAGGGACAGCTACAAGCTGAACTGCAAGCTCAACTTGCCGTGCCTGATATATCAAAGCCGGGCCTAAACCTTGATAGCCTTAAACAGGCGGCCACGCAAAAAGCAATGAGCGCTGCAAAAGACAGCAATCTGTCAGTGGAAAGTGGCGACGAAATGAAGTCTGCCTCCACTGACGAGCAGAAAATAAAGGACTCAGTAAACCGGGTATATAGCAGTGTGCAGGAGAAGTATAATAAACTCCTTGCCATAGAAAAGAATATTGATAAATATTCGAGCCTGCTTCAACAATATAAGAACACAAACTATTTTGATTCTGCGCTTGCCTACCAGAAAATAAAGAACATTAATGAAACGGAGGATCTAAGCTATAAGCAGCTTGCTAAAAAGGCAGACAACCTGCTCCCTGAAGGCAAGGCCAAAAGCTTTGCAACAGGCATCACCAATTTTGATGCGGGAAGCTTTCCCATGTATGAATCAAAATTTACAATGGCCGGACAGAATCTTAAAGGGCTGAACTTTGGTTATGATCTGGGTTTTTGCCAGGCAGGGTTTACTTTAGGCAAAACACAGTATATCGGGCCGGACGGCAGCATAGATCAATATACTACCTATTCAGCCAACGCTTCTTTTAAGCCAGCTAAGAATCAAAAAATAGGACTGATTTACTATGGCTATATGCCCAGCAAGCAAATGCTGTCTGGCGACTTCTTTAAAGACCTCCCGGTAGCAACTCCTACCTTCACAGATCCGGTACATATCGTTTCCTTAAATTATGATGCTAGGCTGTCCCGCTACCTGCTCATGAATGCTGAAGCGGCCACATCCATAAACGATGCAACATCCGGCACAGGTAATTTTTCTGCCGCTGATAAAATGGCTTACAACTTTGATGTACAGGCGTCCATACCTGGAACGTACATAACAATTGGCGGGAATTACAGCAAAGCAGGAAAAGACTTTCAAAATAATTCATTACCTATTTCTCCGGCGGGTACAGAGCAATACCAGTTACAGGCGCAGGGTGACTTTTTTAGGTCTTTTTTAAGCCTTGGTGTTGAATATGATTACTTATTACAGAGCAATTTCGCCAGCAGTGGCGGAAATAAGAAATGGGGGTTTAATGTTCAGACCCATTCAAGAAAATATCCTTCACTTTCTTTTTCCTACAAACCATTCACAACATTTCGTTCTTACTCCGATACCCTTTCAATCGCCCAACGGCCGCTTATTGGTTCTGTATGGAGCGGCAAGGCAAGCTATCAGCTAAAACGTCATGATGGTACCGCTTGGCGGTTCATGTTGCTATACAATAAAAGCAGCAGCTCAATGGATACTACTAAGTATGGTACAGACCTATTGCAAGCTACCTGTATGTACTCTACAAAGAAACTTACACTATCGCTTTCTGGCGGAGAAATGCAAATGTTTGGTGCCTTAAATACGGGTATTGTGACAACTCCAAATCAAATGCGTTTTATAAGTGCGTCTGCTAACTATATGCTTAATAAACAGATTGAACTGAGCGGTGGGCAGGATTTGGGCTTTGCAAACTTTGGGTTTTGCAGATATGCAATTAATGGTGGGGTGCTATACCGATTTAATAAGCTGCCTTTGATGCTGCGTGTCAATTTGCGCTACAATGATTATGAGTTGAATCAGGAAGATGGCTGGAAGCAACTCTATAGCGGAAATATAGAATTGACCTGGCGGTTTAAAACAACAATACAACAAAAAAATAATTAGAAACCTGAACTATATGCGATATAAATATTTTAGAAACCTTAAAGCGATACTGTTGATGGTATTTGCTTTGGCGTTTTTAACGCCTATGTGGGCACAGCAGAGTATGATAGTAAACCTTGGTGCGATAGATGGTATAGACATTACCCCTGATAATATATTTAACTACCAAATACAAGCTAGCGCTACACAAAACGTACAAGTGACGGGTACCATCCGATATAGAAATAATGCCGGCCTTTATTTGTCTTATACATATGGCTATACACTCAGACAAGGCATTAATACCATTGACGTAGCAGCTGTGCATCCAAACTGGCAATTCTCATCCTCGGCTTTAAGAGAATTATTCCTAAGTTATAAAAAGCTACCTGCAGGTACCTATGAGTACTGCGTGCATGTACAACTGATGGGCAAAGGCGCTGCAGAAAATGCAGCGAGCTTTGACGAATGTCTTTATCATAAGTCTGATGACCTTTTTCTTATTAATCTCATAGATCCTGATAACAATGCAAAAATTCATGAATTCAATCCGGCCCTTAGTTGGGTGGTGAATTACCCATTTGCCTCTGAGCTCACCTATCGTTTACGCGTTGCAGAGATCAAACAAAATCAAAATCCACAAAATGCTATTACTAGAAACAACCCGATCTATGACGAAAACAATATAATGGGTAATAGTTTGGTCTATCCCGTTTATGCAAAGCCATTAGTTGTAAATCAGCCATACGCCTGGACAGTTGATGCTTATTTCAGGGGTATACTGCTTGGCAGTGCGGAAACATGGAAGTTTACTATTGTGGAAGACACATTGTTTACTGGAGCTTCCATGGACCTTTCATATATAGATATAGCAAGAGTTAAGGGTAAACAAATGCTCTCTGCAGTTGGCAATATCAAAATAAAGTACCTGTGCGAAAACACAATGACAGATACACTGCAATTGCAAATATTCGACAGTAAACAACAGGAGATAAGACTTAAAGGTGATAAACTGATTGCACATTATGGAGACAATCGCTACCGGTTGAATTTAAGAGACTCTTGCATCTTAAAAGATGCAAAATCTTATAACCTGATCATTCATTCAAAATCAGGAGGTAGCTACGATCTGCCGTTTACCTATTACAATCCTGATTTTATCATAGACAATAAAAAACATCAATAGACATAAATGAAACCAACATTTTATCGGAGCATTATTCTATCAGTTATCATCTCTGTTCTATCCAGTGGCCTTGTGTACGTATCGCTTAACAATCAAAACAGGAAAACAGCAGTGGTGGATGCCGTTAAGCTATTTAACCAGTACAACATGAAAAAGGAATTGGAGGCCAAAGAAAAAGTGCGGCTGGAGGCAATGAGTAAAGTGCTTGACAGTCTTACAAATAAAATTAAACTGGCACAGGCCTCAAAAGATGACCAGACTGCAAAAAGTCTGTTTGATCGTTTCAATATGCTTAAGCAGCAACTGCGTGATGAATATACTCAGAGCAATCAACTTATCAATCAGGAAGTATGGAAACGTTTAAACCCATTGATCGAAGAGTTTGGCAAGAAAAAGAAGCTCCACCTGATCATTGGCGCCAACGGCATGGGCAGTGTGCTTTATAACGATGAATATTATGATTTAACACCCGAATTGGTAACCTATGTAAACAAACAGTATGAAGGCCAGTAAATTATTTTTTGTTTCTATACTTCTGCTATTGGTAACAGGTTGTGGCAAGCGTCAACTAAATGCTGTTGATTATGTGCATTATGTTCAGGCGGATAAAAATCATCTGAAAAAAGCAGTGAAAATGCAGGATATGGAGTTTGATATTCAGTACAAACCATATGACTATATTGTCCTGCTTGAAAGCCGCAACGACCCCGCTTATGATAGAGAAAAGCGGATGAAACAACTTGCCGGCACTGCTTGGTTTAATATCTCTTTCCGTAAAACTAATACCGAAATATCTGCTTTAAAGGAAGGTGCAACGTCGCTCAACGATTATGACCAACGTTTAAATTATTTTTTAAACTACGCTTCAAAAGACATTGTCCTTATATATGGCAGCGATACATTAAAGCCAGTAAGTTATTTATTTGAAAATAATTACAACGTGGGCCCTGTAGAAACGATGGTTGTAGGTTTTGTTTTTCCGGGCAAAGACACCGTTCCGTTAAAAGATATGCAAATCAACTACTACGATAGGTTGTTTCATAACGGTATTATAAAAGCAAGTTTCTCAGCAGAAACACTCAAAGACATTCCAAATCTTCTTAACACAAATAACAAGATATGAGCCCCAAACAAAGGATTGTTAAATCAATAGCCAGGGTACTTCTATTTGTAATGGTATTTGAATTAGTAGAGCCTAACAGAGCTCTAGCTTTAACTACAGGCCCTAGCCAGCCGGAGGTGCAAGCATTCGAGCCCGTAGGCACGACAGATATGGTAGATATGTTTACCGGAGATTTTAATTATAATATTCCACTATTGGATGTGGAAGGCTATCCGGTAAATATCTCTTATCACGGAGGCGTGGGAATGGAACAGGAAGCTAGCTGGGTAGGGCTTGGATGGAATATCAACCCCGGAGAGATTAATCGAACTGTCAGGGGCGTACCGGACGATTTTAACGGTAATGTGCTCGATAAGCAATTGCATATAAAAGACGAAGATGTCTTGCGCGTAGGACTCGGAGTTGGAGGAGAGCTGGTTGGTGTGGGAGATCCGGCGTTAAGCTTATCGGCGAATCTTGGCGCAAATATCAACTTTAGTAATTATCGTGGAATTAGCTGCGATTTCGATTTTGGCGGCGGCATTTCCGTTTTTCAAATGGCCTCAGCTGGCATCAACATGGGTGTTGGCTCACAATCCGGTGCCGAAATCGACTACAATGCAGGTCTGAATTTTTCTTCTTCAAATATTTTAAGCAATGACATCGGCGGCGGTGTTGGATTTAATGCAGGTTCAGGCTATAGCAGCCGCTCAGGCTTAAAGGATATATCATTAAGTGTTTCTACCTATGCGACGCAGGGTGGGCAAAGTTTATCAATGGGCAGTTTTTCAGCCACCATTCCGGTAGGCGTAAAAAACTATGTACCTGTCATTACTAATAGTAGTACTCTTCATTCATTTACCGGGCGCATTAAAGTAGGCCTTGAAGCGTTTTGGTGCATAGGTTACGCGACTGCAAGCGGCATGTATAGCACACTGCATTACAATAATGATGGAACAAGAAGTGCCTACGGCTATTTGTATGCTGAGAATGCACGTGATAGTGATATTCTCGATTTTACCCGTGATAAGGATGGTAGCTTTAATAAAACAATGTCTTATCTCCCGGCCGCTAATATGACTTATGACATTTATAGTGTTTCTGGTCAGGGTACAGGTGGCAACTTCAGGCCCTTCAGAAATGATTTGGGCAGCGTTTACGACCCAGTGATGGGTAGTACGCAACAGAGCTACACTCTCGGATTGGAATTTGCAGTTGCAGACATTTTCGAATTGGGCGGTGATGGCTCTACCTCTACTACTAATATCACTTCAGGTCCCTGGTATAATTATAAGCGGGCCTTTACCGGAAGAAATACCAGCGGTAGTTTATTTGAAAAGACATATCTCAAACAGGGTGGCGAATTGACCACTGTAGATACTAATTATTTTAACAGTATTGATGCCTGGTACCCTATTTCCGGTTCAGAAATTAAGGGCCTGCCATTTACCAAAAACAACTCGTCTACAAACAGAGACGTCCGCAGTAATCTGGTTTATTATCTTACAGGTACAGAGGCTTCGTCAACTGTACCGGGAGTAAGCACTAGCCAGCAGATCATCAGTTATAATGATACCCCCGGATATTATACTACAGGGCCTAATCCCAGCACTACTGCTATAAATCGTGTTGGCATTACGCCTTTGCAAAGGCAGGGTGATCAAATATCAGAAATCACTCAGCTGCAGAGCGACGGCAAACGTTATATATATGGTATTCCGGCAATGAATAATATTCAAAAGGAAGCAACCTTCGCAGTTCAATCGCCAACAAACTCCGGTGATTTGGCAAGCGGTCTCGTCCCATTTACGCCAGGTACAGATGATGCCGTAAGTAACGGAAACGGTATAGATAATTATTTTAGCAGCACAACCACTCCTGCTTATGCACACAGTTATCTTTTGACATCGGTTCTTTCTACCGATTATGTAGACATAACAGGCAATGGCCCTACAGATGATGATCTCGGCAGCTATACGAAATTCAATTATTCCTTAAGAGAGCCGGATTATCGCTGGAAGGCGCCATTTGTCAACGGTAAAGCGCAATATAATCCCGGCTTCTGGAGTGATCCGAATGATGATAAAGGCAGCTATTTAATAGGTTCGAGGGAACAATGGGTGTTGCACTCTATAGAAACTAAAAACTTTGTCGCTGAGTTCTACTGCTCTAAGAGAAATGATGCGATGGGAGCGACGGACGCAATTTCCACTTCAGGGCGGTATTCAGGAATAGCTCCCTATAATGCAAGTCTTGCGGTCGGTGCCAGTTCTTATGAACTTGACTCCATTAAGCTTTACAATAAACATGACCGTTTCATTGATAGCGCTTCAGCGGTACCTGTAAAATCAGTCTATTTTGTGTACGATTATAGCCTCTGTACAGGTGTGCCTAACTTCCGTTCAGGGCATGGTACAGCAGGCAAGCTCACACTGAAAAAGATTTATACTAGCTATGGCAATTCCCAAAAGAGTCTCATTAGCCCGTATCAGTTTACTTACGCTGCAAACCAGCAGTACAGTTTAATTAATAAAGATCGCTGGGGGAATTTCAAACCAAATAATTCAGCGTTTACTAACTATGAATTTCCCTATGTAAATCAAAATGACACCGCTGATAACACTTATGCCTCTTCATGGTCATTGAGCAGTATTAATCTTCCTTCAGGCGGTATTATCCAGGTAAATTACGAGTCGGATGACTATGCTTATGTACAGGACCAACCTGCTACGGAAATGTTTATGGTCCAGGGGCTTGGTAACAGCCCTAATGTAGACAGTTTTGGGAACTCGCTGTATGCTGATAGAAACTCGCCGTATTTATATGCCTATTTCCTGCGAAGGCAATCTAGCGAGCTGAGCAATTTGACTTTTGCTCAGAACTATAACAATAATCTCAGCACCATACTCTTCAATTTTGATGTACGCCTTACTAACAATAGCTATGAGCCTATAAAGGGTTATGCAGGCATCAGCGATATTGGGATTTGTCCAAATAATTCAGCTTTCGGTTACATAAAATTCAATCCTGTTAATCCGACGGGTGGGGGTGCTACGCTCAATCCCGTCAGTTACACGGCCATAAATGTAGGCCGTTACAATTTGCCACAAATTATTTATCCGGGCACTAATGGCGACAAAAGTGATATTATGGATGTATTAGGCGGACTAAAACAAAGCTTTAAAGACCTTTTACGCATCACGTCTAATCCCGTAGTGAATCTTACTAAAGACGGCCTGGCAAAGGACGTGAACCTTGCTAAGTCTTATATACGATTGTCCAGCCCCGGTATGGCAAAAAAAGGCGGCGGGCAAAGGGTGAAATCCTTAATGTTTTATGATTCCTGGAATGCTTTAGCTGGTGGCAATGAACAACAAGCCACATATGGTAAACAATATAGTTACACGACGAATGATGATACTTACGGTAATATTAGTAGCGGCGTCGCAAGTTATGAACCGATGATAGGTGGCGATGAAAATCCAATGCGGCAACCTATGCCATACACTGCGCAATCCGGTAGCCACTGGCCGCCAAATGATCCGGTGAGTCTTTACCAGGAAACGCCAATTGGTGAAACGCTCTTCCCTTCACCTGTAGTCGGATATAGCAAGGTAACGGTCACAAGCATCCATAATACCAATGGTCGCTCATCACAGGGAATTGACGTGTACCAGTTCTATACAGCAAAAGATTTTCCGATACAGGTCAAAAACACTGCACTTGATATAGTGAACGAGGACTATGACTTCGGCATATTTTCACAGAAAAACCTTTTTGCCGGCACGCAAGGCTATGAGCTTGATTTTAATGACATGCATGGCAAGCCTAAAAGCGTAGAGCACTATGTAGCCCAGGCAACGGGTGGTAACAATCAGCTCATAAGCTATCAGCAATATTTCTATAATACAGCTGGCGGGCAATTGAATAATAAGGTAAACTGCCTGGTATATAATCCAGGCACCAATAGTTTTAATCAGCAAACCCAACAATTAGGTGTGGAGGCTGATGTAACTGTGGACACACGTCAAAAAAATGAAGTGACGCAGAACGACAATATGAATGTCAATCTGAACACAAGTTTAGCTTTCATATTTCCAATACCTATCCCTTGGGCATTCGGTTGGCAGGGTACCTACCAGAACGAGTTCCAATCGGCAACTGTAACTAAGATAATCCAGCAATACGGCATATTAAAAAGTGTTAAGAGTTTTAACCAGGGCGCAATAACAACAGTTACCAATGAACTCTACGATCCCAATACCGGTCAGGTAATAGAAACGTCTGTAAACGATGAATATAATGATAAGGAATACACAGTAAATAAGCCGGCCTATTGGGGGCATGTAAACATGGGTAACGCCTATACGAATATTGATTATACGGATGCGGTTAACCAGGTTCCAACAGACGGTAAGTATTATGGCTTATTGAACGTTGGTAGCAGGAGCAGCAATTTTAATGTGGGCGATGAATTACTTGTCAATTATTCGGATAGTGGAAGTACCTATTCTACGTATGCCTATGTGATGAGCTTCCGGCCAATTTATACGGATTCATCAAAAGGTTATAGTGTAAAGGATAGCAGTTCAACCTATGTTATTCCTGGTACTAATGATAGGGATACAACAGTTTATTATCATGATACAACATATAACTATAATTATACCTACTGTTACCAACCACTCATACTTCCACGTTTTCCACAGGCTACGCGCGGATGGGGTACAAACATAACACTTAATAATGTTTCAGTAAAAGTGTTAAGGTCCGGTCGCCGCAATATGTTGAACCAGACTATGGAAACCTATACAATGATGACCAATCCTATTGGCAATCCTGGCCTGAAAACAGCTCTTGATAATGTGGTTAGCCTTAAAGCTACAGGCTATAGCGATTCGGTCAACGGTATGTTGCAATACTATATATCAAGGGATACGGTAAATCCTTTTGCCATAGGTGAAATGGGCGTTTATAGGCCCCATGCGGATTATGTGTATGAAGCTCCCCGGAATTATGCTAATAACAGCGTTAGAACTACAGGGTTATTTAGTCCCTGGGCATTTTATCCTATGACCTCTCCACAGTACCAGGTCTGTCACACTATTACAGCAAGCCCTGTACAGGACCCACCTTTGCCGCCGTACAAAATTACTTCGCTCATGTACCCGAATAAGTCGCGCGACGCAAATTGGCAAACTGCGAGGTCAGTATCAAAATATTCGCCTTATGGTAAAGAAGTGGAAAATATTGATGCCATAGGTAATTATTCAAATGCCATTTATGGGTATGATGAGAGTTTGCCGGTAGCTGTTGCTTCTAACGCAAAGCAGGGTGAAGTACTCGCAGAAGGATTTGAGGATT
>JAFDXS010000270.1 GCA_018267795.1 Bacteroidota bacterium
GGGCATTTGGTATATGGGATAATGTAGAAGATAAATTATTCCTGTGCAGGGATAGGATGGGTGTGAAGCCCATGTACTATAGCAATTGGAACAATGCACTATATTTTGCATCAGAGCCTAAGGCGCTTTTTACAGCAGGTGTTCCTTTAAAGCTGGATGAAAGCCTTTTTTATGAGTTGTTTATTTACCGCTATATAGCGGGGGCTAATACCATATTTAAAAATGTGTTTAAGTTATTGCCGGGGCACTATATGTATGTAGATGCCAATGGCAAAACAGATACAGTACGCTATTGGCATCTCGGTAAGATTGCTGCAAACACCAAAGTAACGGGTGATCCATATAAATGGTTTCAGGAGCAATTCAATAAATCTGTTCGCTACAGAATGGTAAGTGATGTGCCTGTTGGAGTATTGCTAAGCGGCGGGCTCGATTCCAGTTGTGTGGCAGCATCACTTGCAAGCCAGGGATATAAAGGTATAGATACCTTCACCATAAAGTTTCTCGAGAACAATCTGAATGAAGCACATTTGGCGGAAAGCCTATCTGAAAAATTAGGGTACCAGTCTCACACATTATTAGTAGAGAATGATCTGCTTTATGATAGCCTGGTAAAATCTATATGGGCGCACGATGAACCGCTCATACACCAGAATGATCCTCAGTTGGTAGCTATTGCCGGCTATTCAAAACAATATGTAAAAGTATTATTGTCCGGCGAAGGTGCTGATGAATTAATGGCTGGCTACGTACGCTACAAGCCCTTGAAGTATTGGGGGCAGCTAAAAATGTTCAGCTTGTTTCTTAACCTTCCTTTTATCAAAAAGAAGGAGCGTATCAAGAAGCTGAACAGGTATATAAGTGATCGCAGTATTGATGATGCGATACTACTGAATGCATCCAACTTTTTTCCTGAAGAATTTGGTTTAACCAAAAACAATGGGAGCATTGCATATAGAAAAGAAATGCTAAAAGAGGCAAAGCAATACGCAGGGAATGATCCGGTGAAAATTGCTCTGTACCTGGATCAGCATACCTATATGGAGTCATTGCTAATGCGCAATGACCGCACCACTATGGCTGCAGGGATAGAATGTCGTGAGCCGTATCTTGATTATAAATTGGTGGAAGGGCTTGTCACTTTACCTGTATCTTATTTTACAAAAGGTAAAAAAGGTAAAAACTTATTGTTGGAATCAGTAGGTAAGAGTCTGCCTGATGAGATAAGAAACTTTAAAAAGATAGGCCTTGGCGTACCATGGGAGCGTTACCTGCGAGAGCAGCCTAAATGCAGAGAAGTGCTGCTATCAGTAAAAGATAGTGAGGTGCTGAAAATGGGCTTATTTGCTAAGCTTGAAAAAGAAAAAAATATTAAAGCATTTCTCGAAGGTGATAATTCCCAAAAGTTACTTGTTCGCTTCTTCTTTATGATGCGCCTTTGGGAGATAGAATACCTTTCTAAGTTTTAGTTTTACAGCATTACATTACTGTGAGTTTATTCGAAGTAATACTGAAAGTAAAGGGTTTCCCCTTAGCGGAAGCCCGTAAGCAATTAGTGACCCTGCAACGCATGAGTGTCGATGAGTTTATACATTGGCAGGAGCGGCAGAAGTGGGAACAGGTGAAATTTCACTACAACAATAATGCGTTCTACAAAGAAAAGGTTGGCAAATACCTGCCTGAAAAATGGGAAGACCTCCCGGCGATTACCAAAAAGGATTTACAAAAGCCTTTACCCCAGTTATTAAGTAAAGGCTATACTATAAAAGATACGCACGTAGGTAATACATCCGGTTCATCGGGAGTGCCATTCTACTACGCTAAGGATAAGTTTTCTCATGCAATGACCTGGGCAGTAATAACTGACCGTTACAGCATGTATGGTTTAGATTTTAGCTCGAAGCAGGCGCGTTTTTATGGCATACCGAAAGAGTTTGTGGGTTATTGGAAAGAACAAATAAAAGACAGGGCAATGAACAGAAGACGCTTTCCTGTTTTTGATTTATCCGATGCTGTGCTCAACAAGTTCCTGAACAGGATTAAGAATAACAATTTTGAATACCTATATGGCTATACCAGTTCCCTGGTTTTGTTTGCCCGCTTCCTGATACAGAAAAATATAGTACTGAAAGATGTTTGTAAAACACTGAAAGTATGCATTACTACATCGGAGCTAAGCACAGATGAAGACCACATGCTGCTGGAGAAAGCCTTTGGCCTGCCTCATATACGCGAGTACGGTGCATCCGAAACCTGCCTTATGGGCTTTGATGCACCTGATGGTAAATGGCGGCTGACAGAAGAAAGCCTGTATAATGAAGTGGTGGGAGATAACTACACGCCATTGCCATATGGTGCAGAAGGCAATATATTATGTACTTCACTTTTCAATAAAGCTTTCCCTATTATACGCTACCAGGTAGGCGATATGGCAGTGCTAAAAGACAGGGAGGATAATAGTATATACAGAAGTATAGATAAGCTGGTAGGCAGAACAAATGATGTGGCAATACTGCCGAGTGGCAAAGTATCTCCAGGCCTTACCTTCTATTATGTATCACGCAGCATATTGGAATCGAGCGGTGTACTCAAGGAATTTATAATAAGGCAAACTGCACTCGATCATTTTGTTTTCGATGTGGTTGCAGATCGCGATCTTACTGCTGCAGAGATAGAGCAAATAAAAGAGAAAATAACACTGTATCTTGAACCCGGAATAAATTATTCAATCAACAGGATAGATAAAATAGACAGGCCTGCATCAGGTAAGCTGAAACATTTTTATTCTGAATTAAAAAAGAATTGAAGAAGCTAGTAATTATTACCCAATATTTTCCACCCGAAATGGGTGCTCCCCAATCACGTTTACTGGAAACTGCTAGTGGTTTAACTTCCTTAGGCTGGGATGTAAAGGTGATAACCGCAATGCCAAACTACCCTACCGGTAAAATATTTAAAGAATACAAAGGGAAGCTGCAAAGCAAAGGGAAAGTAGGTAATATAGATGTATGGCGCTACTGGCTCTATGCATCTAACTCAAAGAAGTCGCTGCCCCGCATCATTAGCATGTTGTCTTTCAGCTTCACAGCATTATTCTCATTGTTCAAGGTGAGAAAGTTTAAACCTGATTATGTTTTTACAGAGTCCCCGCCGCTTACGCTCGGCCTTTCAGGACTTATGATAGCAAGATGGTCGGGTGCAAGGCATATAATGAATGTATCAGACCTTTGGCCGCTTAGCGCTTATGAACTGGGTGCAATATCCAAGGGCTTTACATATAAGCAACTTGAAAAGCTGGAACGGTACCTCTATAAAAAATCTTATGCATGTACCGGCCAGTCGCAGCAGATAGTATCGCAATTAGCAGCAAGTGGCAGTCAGCGCGCACACTTATATCGCAATGGGGTAGATGCACAGCGCTTTGATAGCATCAGGCAAAACATGCAAAAAGAACAGCATGATAAATTGAGGATAGTATATGCCGGGCTGCTGGGTGTGGCACAGGGCATATTAGGTTTGTGTGAAAATATAGATTTTGCCTCTCTGAATGCTGAATTACACATATACGGAGAAGGGGCTGAAAAGAATGATATCATCGCCTATCTCGAAAAGAATAAAGACAAAGGTATTTACCTGCATAACTCGGTAAAACGTGATCAAGTGCCTGCTACTATTATGCAGTATGATGTTACCTTGATACCGCTCATAAAACCCATATTTGGTGCCGTGCCTTCTAAAATATATGAGGCAATGGCCGGAGGGCTGCCTATAATATTTACAGGTGGTGGTGAAGGTGTAGATATTATTAATGACAACCGCACAGGATGGATATGTGAACCGGGCAACTACATTCAAATAAGACAAAAGATAGCTGAGGTAGCCGCTATGGACAAACCTGAGCTTGAGCAAATAAAAAATAATTGTATTTACGCAGCACAGCATATTTTTGACAGGCGAATACAGATAGAAAAGCTTGACCAATTTCTTTCCAAAAAATAATAAATGAAACTTACTATAGTTGCCGGTGCTCGTCCCAATTTTATGAAGATAGCGCCCCTGATACATGAAATAGAGCATGTAAAGAGTAATGGAGCAGATTTCTCGTACAGGCTGGTGCATACAGGGCAGCATTATGACCCTAAGCTGAGCCATGTTTTTTTCAGTGAGCTTGGCATACCTGAGCCGCATGTGAACCTGGAAGTAGGCTCCGGCACACAGGCAGAGCAGACGGCTGGCATCATGATAGGTTTTGAGAAAGAATTATTACAGCATAAAACCGACCTGGTAATAGTAGTAGGCGATGTTACCTCTACCATGGCCTGCTCCATAGTAGCCAAAAAGCTAAATACCAAAGTAGCACACATAGAAGCAGGCATACGCTCCT
>JAFDXS010000271.1 GCA_018267795.1 Bacteroidota bacterium
TGTTGCCGCAGTGTCTTTTTCTTCGGTCTTTTCCGGTATCTGCGAATTAAAATCTGTTACGATATCCTTTAGGTACTGCGAATCATTTTCCGTAACGATGCTTGCAGAATCACCCAGGCGTATGCTGCCATGGCTACGCGCATTGTCTCCGTTATTGCAGGAAATTAATGCAACTAATACAAACGGTAATGTAATGCTATAACGTAGATTCATGATTTGGCATTTCGACACTAAAATAGAAAAAGCATCAGTATTTTAATAAATATGGGTTTATATACCCGGTATTAATAGCTTAATAGTTTTTTCACGCTTTCATCAATACGGCTTTTCGCCATAAAGTTTTGTTCCAGCTCTATAGCAAAGGGCACAGGCGTATCAAGGCTGGCGCAGCGCACTATCGGCGCATCCAGGTATTCAAAACAATTTTCTGTTATCCATGCAGCTATCTCGCCACCTATACCGCCTATCATTGTGTCTTCATGCAGCAGCAATACTTTGCCCGTGCGTTGCACTGCCTCACGTATCGCATCATAGTCAAGCGGTAGCAGTGTACGCAGGTCCAGTATATCAAAAGAGGTTTCTGGGTGGTTAGCAGCATATTCCATAGCCCAGTGTACACCGGCACCATAAGTTATGATGCTTATGTCATCGCCTGCCTGCACATGGCGGGCTTTCCCTATCTCTATGGTATAATATTCATCCGGTACCATGCCGCTCACCGATCGGTATAAGGCTTTATGCTCGAAAAACATGACCGGGTTCGGGTCTTCAATAGCAGCTATCAGCAAACCTTTTGCATCTTCAGGTGTAGATGGATATACTACTTTCAGCCCCGGAGTGTGTACAAACCAGGCTTCATTGCTCTGCGAGTGGAACGGCCCAGCACCCACGCCGCCGCCCGTAGGCATGCGTATCACTACGTCAGCATTCTGTCCCCAGCGGTAGTGTATCTTGGCCAGGTTATTAATGATCTGGTTGAAGCCTACGGTAACGAAATCTGCAAACTGCATTTCCATCATCGCCTTATAGCCTTTTATAGAAAGTCCTAATGCTGTGCCCACTATTGCGCTTTCGCAGAGCGGCGTGTTGCGCACACGTTCCTTACCAAACTGCTGCACAAAACCTTCCGTTACTTTAAAGGCGCCACCGTACTCGGCTATATCCTGCCCCATCAGCACCAGGTTAGAGTATAGGCTCATGCATTGCCTCAGTCCATCGCTTATGGCATTGATGAATTTCTTCTCGCTGCGCGGCCCTGCTGCCGGCTTTATAGCTACCCTGTTATTAGGCGCATATACGTCGCTTAGCTCTTCTTTGGTATCAGGAGTAGGAGCTGGTGCTGCAAATCCTTTTGCCAGGCCATCTTCTATTTCCTTTTGTATGCTGCTACGTATCTGGTTCATTTTGTATTCAGACAGCAGCAAGTTCTTTACCAGGTATTCCTCGTAGTTGGTTACTGGGTCTTTCTTTGCCCATTCTTCAAATAGCTCTTTCGGTACATATTTCACGCCGCTTGCTTCTTCATGTCCGCGCATACGAAAGGTCATGCACTCTATAAGTATAGGCTTCTGGTTTTTTATACAGTATTGTCTTGCTTCGGAAATGGTTTTATATACCTCCAGCACATTGTTGCCATCTATGGTTATGCCCTTCATACCATAGCCCACAGCACGGTCGGCCAGTTGCTTACATACAAACTGTTCGTTTACCGGCGTACTAAGTCCATAACCATTATTCTCTATCAGGAAGACGACCGGCAGGCCCCATACAGCAGCCACATTCAGCGCCTCATGAAAATCTCCCTCACTGGTACCGCCATCACCGCTAAAGGCGAGCGCTACCTTATTATCCTTACGCAGCTTGTGTGCCAGTGCTATACCATCTGCTATAGCCAGTTGCGGCCCCAGGTGCGATATCATGCCGCATATATGGTATTCATTGGCGCCAAAGTGAAAGGAACGTTCGCGGGCTTTACTAAAGCCTTCTTTTCGTCCCTGCCACTGCATAAACAATTTATCAAAAGGCATTTTGCGTGCAGTAAATACACCCAGGTTGCGGTGCAGGGGCATTATATATTCATCATTGTCCAGAGCCAAAGTAGCGCCCACAGCTATTGCTTCCTGCCCTATACCGCTAAACCACTTGCTTATACGTCCCTGGCGCAGCAATACCAGCATCTTCTCTTCTATCATACGGGGGCGTAACAACTCTTCATATAGTTTTACAAGAAGGTCGTTTGACAGGCTGCCCGGTTCAAATTGCATAATATAGATTTGAGGGACAAAAGTAATGGTTAATGACAGAAATGCTTAACAGAATGCATAAAGCATAATACAAAGCCATAAAATTATATATGCATTTTCTTGACAATTTAATTTACACACCTTACTTTAGGCCTTCTGTTTCTTAATCTCATATACCTTGTACCCACACCTCCTAGTCCTCATTCGCAGCTTTATATCCTTTAGCATATAATTCAATTTTCACTTCACACACATTAAACAATCTCTAAACCAACCAATATGGACGCACAAAAAGTAGAAATGTATTTAATGATGAATTCAAAATACTTTGAAAGTCATCAGATACCTTTTATCCATGATCAGCTAATGAAAATGGATGAATCAAAATATTTAATGCTGCAATCTCTTGAATTGAAAGATCCGACCACTATACTTATCGTTTCCCTCTTCGGTGGCCACTTTGGTATCGACAGGTTTATAATAGGCGATACTGGCCTCGGCGTAGCAAAACTGCTTACCTGCGGTGGCCTGGGTATATGGAGCATAGTGGACTGGTTCCTCATCATGGGCCGCACCCGCGAAACAAACCTTGCAAAGCTTACACAGCTATTCTATTAAAAATCTATTATGAAAAAGGACAGGCTATATTTTTTCACCATGCTGGCTACCATTGCGGGATATGCATGGCTGGCATGGAATGAAAAATATAGTAACATGCAGGAGAATACTGCAGGTACCAGCCTGTGTTTGTTTCGGCATGTCACAGGCATACCTTGTCCTTCCTGCGGTACTACGCATGCTTTACTGGCATTAAGTCATCTTCATATAGCCGATGCCTTTTATTTTAATCCTATTGGGTTCATATTGGCGTTTGCTATGCTTATTTTACCTGTATGGATCATCCGGGATGCTATAACAAAACAGGATAGCTTTTATGTTTTCTACAGGCGCCTGGAACTGCTGCTGAGCAAAAGATGGGTGGCTATTCCGTTTTTTGTTTTAATAGCCTGCAACTGGATATGGAATATTTATAAATACACCTCATGAGCCAAACACTTGCATTCCCCTACAAGCCAAATGACAGCGAAGCAGAGAAAGCCTCTAATGGGTATCTCATGTCTGTTATAGCCATTATGGCCGGGCTGCCATTGCCTATCATTAATCTTATTGCCACGTTTATATTTTATTTAGGTAATCGGAAAGGGACTTACTTCGTACGCTGGCATTGCACACAGACGCTCATATCCCAGCTCACTATTCTTATCATGAATTCCGTAGGCTTTTCTTGGACTATGTCTATTGCCTTTGGCAGTCGCACATTGTCAAATGCATACTTTGCCTATATTATTACCATATTTCTTTTCAACGCGGTAGAGTTTATTGTTACCATTGCCGCTGCTATTAAGATACGCAAGGGCAAGCATGTGCATTGGTGGTTTTGGGGTACCCTTACTGATCTTATCTGTAAACCTTAAAGTATTGCGACGATGAAAAAAGCCTTTCTCCAGTTTCTTGTATTGTTAGTTGTGTTCTTTTCCTCCTGGCTGCTGCTGAGCCAGCTCAACTTCATGAAATACATACATGTGGACAAGTTCACTAAAAAAACGGAGCATAAGCTTGGCGACCTGATAATGGATAACATCAGGGAACAAAAAAAGGAGATCAATAATGATAGTGTGCAGCGCATACTCAATGAACTGAAGCTGAGAATTTGCTCCAACAACAATATAAATGCCGACGACATAAAACTGCACCTCTTCAGCAGTGAAGAAATAAATGCCTTCACGCTGCCCGATAAGCATATGATAATATATACGGGCCTTATAAAATACTGTAAGAATGCGGATGAACTGGCTGGCGTAATGGCCCATGAGATAGGCCACATGGAGAAAAACCATGTAATGAAAAAACTGGTAAAAGAAACCGGCCTTGCAGTGGTGGTTTCCATTGCCAGTGGCAGCGGAAATCCCGCAGTAATAACCAAAATTCTCGAGTTATTATCTTCCACCGCTTTCGACAGGAAGCAGGAGTCTGAAGCGGATGTCTATGCTGTGCGCTATTTA
>JAFDXS010000272.1 GCA_018267795.1 Bacteroidota bacterium
GCTTCTTTGCCTATTTCATTATTTGTAGTTCCCTTTGCCATTACACGATAGCTGCTTGGTATATTCACTGCGCGTTGCTCCAGCCACTCAGCATTGTTCAATGGCCCATGCTGGCAATGGTTATACATGGGCAGCTTGTTCATCAGGCACCATATAGGCCTTGTCATCACTTTACTGCCATTAGTTTCTTTAAGAAACAGGTCGCGCTCTTCCTGGCTATTTAGCAATACTGTATTCAACCAGTTATTTGCCGAAGCTCCCTGTATTTCTGTTACAAAAGTTATTTGGGCTTCTTTAAAGAACTCCTGATATTTTGCTGCAAGGGCGCGTTTGTTGTCTAATATTTCTTCCAGCTGTTCCAGTTGTGCACAAGCCACGGCTGCATTAAGATTAGGCATGCGGTAGTTATAGCCTACTTCATCATGCACAAACTCCCACGCATGCGGCACCTTTGCAGTAGTTGATAAATGTTTGGCATGGGCAGCCAACTTTTCATCATTCGTCACTATAGCACCGCCACCGCCACAGGTTACTGTTTTATTACCGTTAAAGCTAAATGTGCCCAGTAAGCCAAATGTGCCCGTATGCTTTCCCTTGTAAGTGCTGCCCAATGACTCTGCCGCATCTTCCACCAACGCTATGTTATATTCATTGCATATAGCTGCTATCTCATCTATGCGGCAAGGGAAACCAAATGTGTGCATTGGCACACAGGCCGCTATACGCTTGCCCGTTGTTTTATTAATAGCCAGGCCATCTTTCATTTCCACATTTTCCTGAAGGAAAATTTTCAGGGCTGATGGCGACATACCCATTGTATCCTTATCTACATCTACAAACACAGGTGTAGCACTGCAATGCGCAATAGCATTTGCTGTAGCCACGAAAGTGACAGGTTGTGTTATTACTTCATCGCCGGGCTTTACGTCGGCTACTATCATAGCAAGTTGCAGGGCGGTAGTACCGTTTGTAGTAGCTATGGCATATTTAGCTCCTGTTATAGTAGCCATCATTTCCTCAAACTTATTTACGTAAGCCCCTACAGAAGAAACAAAGGTTGAATCAATAGTATCAATCAGGTATTTTTTTTCATTGCCACCAAAATGTGGGGCATGCAATGGGATGAATTCATTCTCAGTCTGAAACACAGAACGGATAAAGGAAATTATATTTTGGTACATGCTTTTATCGGTTAAGCATAGAATTGCCTATACTGCAACAAATATAGCACAGCTTATATGTTAATATTACTGATAACGGACTGTTAACAAGCTATTTTCAAATAAAAAACCCTTTGTTAACACGAATTAAACTCAGATTAAATAGCGCTTATCCTGGAGTTGCGGAATGGATAGCGTTTTAGCTCCTCGAATATTTTCAGGCTGGCTACCTTATTCAGCGTTTCTGCATGGCGGGGATGGTGCATGTCAGATCCGCAATAATCATACAAGCCTTTTGAAAGCAATTCTTCTGCCACATCTTTTACTTTTTTACCATAGTAGCCGGTTAGCGCTATGGTGTTCAATTGCAGCATTACACCACGGCTTTTCAGTTGCTCAAAAATCTCTGTTTTCTGGTGAAAGAAAGAATAACGTTCAGGATGAGCAAGTATAGGTTGATATCCCTTTGTTTGTATTTTAAACATTATCTCATTCAGGCCCAGCGGCTCAAACATAAAAGACAACTCTACCAGCAGTTCATTTCCTTGTATAGTGAGCAGTTCTTCCTGCTCCAGTATTTGCATAAAATGATCGTCTATATAGTACTCTGCGGCTGCTCTTACCGGTATATGTACACCATTTTCATGTAATGCCTGTTGTACTTCTTTAAGGCCGTTTAAAATAGTCTCCCTGGTATTAGGATAATGATCAAACTTTATGTGCGGTGTTGTTACTATGTTTTTAAAACCCATTTCCTGCATATTTCTTATCAGGGACACGCTATCGCCCAGCGTCTGCGCACCATCATCTATTCCGGCTATAAAATGGGAATGCATATCCGTACCGAGAAATGAGAAATCAGCTTTTACTGCCTCTGCATGTTGAAGGTTTTTACCTTGTTTATTCTTAGAGCCGAACAGCCAGGAAAACATAATGACACTTTATATTGGATACGGATGAGTATCCTGCAATTTGAAAGAAAGTAAAGGTACGGTTTAAGTTGTAAATATTTTGTTAGCTTGTTGCAGGCCTTTGTTCGCCCAGTACGGCAATAGGTTTAATCACCCTTCTCTTTTTTAGTCCAAAACCCTCAATAGCATGTTTTTCGATATGAGCAATTGCCTCATCTATAGAATCGGTGAAAAGGAATAGTTCTATATCTCCCGGGCTTATCGTTTCTGCCTTCAGCATTTGCTGTATGTATTCATATAATTCTTCATGATAAGATTTGCCCATTAGCACAATAGGAAATTTCTGAAATTTACCCGTTTGTATCAGCGTTATCGCTTCAAAGAACTCATCCATAGTGCCATAGCCGCCCGGCATCACTACAAATGCGTAGGAATATTTGCTAAGCAGTGTTTTTCTTATAAAGAAGTAATCAATAGTTACCCAGCGGTCAAGATACTTATTAGGCTGCTGCTCTTTCGGCAGTTTTATATTGCAACCAACAGATATGCCCCCGGCTTCTTTTGCTCCCCTATTGGCAGCCTCCATTATGCCCGGACCACCGCCAGTCATTACCGTAAAGCCAAGACCTACTATTCTCTGGCCTATTTCCCGCGCCATTTTATAATAGGGATGCGTTTCCTTAAAACGGGCAGAACCAAACACAGTAACGCATGGGCCTACGAAGTGCAGCTTCCTTAAGCCATGTATAAACTCCCGTACCACCTGGAAAAGATAAGTGAGCTCCTTCCAGCGCGAATGCGGTCCTTCCAAAAAGACAGCTTCCTGCTTCGAGCCTACGGGGGTAAAATTTTCCCTCGGATTTGATGAGTCTTTCCTTTCTTCCATTCTGTTTCAAAGTTAATAGCAGAATGCATATATTATTTCATATAAGACAATATTGCCCTCAGTTCCTTTTCATCTGTTATATATATGTCGCCTAAACCTGCACTGGCCGCGCTTGGTACAGACTGCACTATTGTGCGCGCAGATGTATGAAATTCTTTGGCTCCGGTTTTTTCTGCCAGCATGCCGATGTTATTAGCACGTACTCCACCGCCGGGCATTATAATAATGCGCCCGGCAGATGCCGCAACAAGCTTAGCCAGCGTATCTATACCATCAGCTGCGGTTGCGCCCAAACCGGAAGTAAGTATGCGCTCGCAGCCACAGCCTATTAGCGCTTCCAGAGCAGTAAATGGATCTGGTGTTATATCAAATGCTTTATGGCAAGTCACACCCATTGGGTAGGCCCATTCTACCAGTCGCTTCATACGCTCCGTATCTATACTGCCATCTTCTAGTTGTATGCCTGTTGATATGCCTTCGCAGCCAAGCTGTTTGCATATTTCTATATCCTTTCGCATAATTGCGAACTCGTCTTCATTGTACAAAAAATCGCCTGCCCGTGGCCGTATGATGGGATATAATGAGATAGACACTTTTTCCTTTACCCTTCGTATAGTGCCATAGCTGGGCGTAGTACCGCCTTCCTTAGGGTTGTCGCACAGTTCTATTCGTTGTGCACCCACTTGCTCAGCCACTATGCAGGATTGTATGTTAAAAGCGCATACCTCCAGTATATATTTATTGCCCATCAGTAAATACTTTTAGCAGGATATATTCTTTCTTCTTTGCCGCTTTTCACTGCGTAGGTAAAGCCCTTTTGCAGCGCATAAGCACCATACTCACCTTTTTTATTCATTGCAAGGAAGCCTACCTGCACTTCTTTTGCCTTCTCAGGATTACGTTGTATTATTCTCTCCACTGCACGTTTACATGCCATTTCCGGGTCCATTCCCTGCCGCATCAGCTCCACCACTAGGTGAGAGCCTACTATACGTATCACTTCTTCACCTACGCCGGTAGATGTTGCCGCACCTATTTCATTATCTACATACAGCCCTGCGCCTATTACCGGGGAGTCTCCTACGCGGCCATGTATCTTATATGCCATACCGCTCGTGGTGCAGGCACCACTCATATCTCCATTTGCGTCCATCGCCAACATGCCAATGGTATCATGGTTATCCTTGCCACCCGGCATAGGGTCATGTTCTTTATGGTATAGCTTATTCTCTATGTTCTTTACAGGTGCATAGTTTGCTTTCTTCAACCATTCTTTCCATGCTTTTTCACTTTCAGGCGTTAGCAGGTTTTCCTTTTTAAATCCATTCTCC
>JAFDXS010000273.1 GCA_018267795.1 Bacteroidota bacterium
GAAAAAGGGATCTTCCACTATTACGCAACAGCTCGCAAAAAATCTATTTCCCCGTAAGAATGAAAATGCCCTGACTATACCATTCATAAAGCTGAAGGAATGGGTAATGGCAGTGAAACTGGAAAGAAACCTTACTAAAAACGAAATCATTACTCTTTATCTGAATACAGTGCCGTTTGGCGATAATGTATATGGTATCAGGAATGCATCATTGACTTTCTTTAATAAAACACCTGATAAAATATCGGTAGATGAGGCTGCGGTATTAATAGGTATGCTGAAGGGGAACACCCTTTACAATCCACGCCGCAACCCGGAAAGAGCTTTGGAAAGAAGAAATACTGTACTCGACCAGATGGAAAAGTATGGTTACCTGTCATCGGCAGAAGCAAGTGCGCTAATGAAGAAGCCTATTGTGCTGGACTATCATAAGATAGACTATCATGAGGGTACTGCGCCCTACTTCAGACAAGTGGTAGAGCAACAAGTGAAGCAAATATGCAAAGACCTGAAGAAACCTGACGGCAGCAATTATGATATATATAAAGACGGGCTGAAAATATATACTACACTTGATGTGCGTATGCAGCGCTATGCTGAAGAAGCCGTAGCTGAGCACATGGCGGAGTTGCAAAGATTGTTCATGTCGCAGTCATCTTATAAGGATGGCAGTATCTGGAAGAAACACCAGGATATTCTTACTCAAGGTATCAAATCATCTGACAGGTATGACATGCTGAAAGAGCAGGGCAAGAGTGAAACAGAAATAATGCAGGAATTCAAAAAGCCTATAAAGATGCACGTGTTTGCATGGAATAAGGAGCATTATAAAGATACAATAATGAGCCCGCTGGACTCTGTTATGTATATGAAGCTCTTCCTGCAGGCCGGCTTTATAGTTATGGATCCGTTCACCGGTGAGGTGAGAGCATGGGTAGGTGGTATAGACCATACATTCTTCCAATACGACCACGTAAACATCAATACCAAAAGGCAGGTAGGTTCTACCATTAAGCCACTACTCTATTGCTTTGCCGTAGATAATGGGTTTTCGCCTTGCAGCATATTATCTACCGCACCTCAGGAATTTCCGGGCATGAAAACGGCTTATGATGCCGGCGGCTCAGAAAATGGAAATGTAACGATGGGCTTTGCACTAGCTAAATCGCTTAACAATGCTTCTCTATATCTGCTGAAACAGGTAGGCATTAATGCCTTTGTGGACTTTGCACATAAATGCGGCATCACGAGTAATATGGATAAGTATCCATCTGTGGCTTTAGGAGTATCGGACATATCGCTGTATGAAATGATCGGTGCATATACTATGTTCCCAAGCCAGGGCATCCATACCGAGCCTTTCTATATCACCAAAATAGAGGATAAGAACGGCATGCTGCTGAAGAATTTCACCCCGATGCAAAAGGAAATAATCAATGCCAATACCGCATACAGAATGATAAAGCTGATGCGTGGTGTTGTGGACTTTGGTACAGGCAGGCGCATGCGCTACCGCTATAATATAAAAAGCGACATAGCCGGTAAAACAGGTACTACCAACAAGCAGGCTGATGCATGGTTTATAGGCTATACACCGCAGCTCATAGCGGGGGCATGGGTGGGTTGCGATGACCGCAGCTTCAGCTTCAATAGTGAGGCATTAGGCCAGGGTTCTGCTGCGGCACTACCAATATGGGCTTATTTCTTTAGGCGCGTGTATGCTGATAAGGCACTTAATATAAATCCTGCGGCTGTATTTAAAGCCCCTGAAAATTTTGATGATTGTAATGTAGTGGACTCTGTAAGCGCCGCTCGCAGCGGTACTTATTATAGCCCGGGCAATGCCAAAGATACCAGCGACTACGAGGAGCAGATACCTGAAACAGAATGGGGAAAGTAAAGGCATAACAAATTGGATGAGTAGAGTAAAAATTATTAATGACCCCGTTTACGGTTTCCTGCGTATTCCCGAGCCGGAATTGATGCAGATAATAGAGCATCCCTGGTTTCAGCGCTTACGCAATATCAGGCAGATGGGTCTGGCCTACCTTGTGTACCCTGGAGCCACGCACACCAGGTTTCACCACTCACTTGGCGCCTGCCACCTGATGGGTAAGGCCCTGGATGAGCTTAAAGCAAAAGATATACATATATCAAAAGAAGAAAGTCTTGCTGCACGCATCGCTATTCTGCTGCACGATATAGGCCATGCGCCGTTCTCACATTCTTTAGAGCATACCCTGGTAGAAGGTCTTTCGCACGAAACACTTTCCCGCTTTATAATGCAGCGTATGAATGTTGAATTTGAGGGACTGCTGAACAATGCTATTCACATATTCGACCATTCATATGAAAAGCGCTACCTGCACCAGCTCGTTTCCAGCCAGCTGGATGTGGACAGGATGGACTACCTGAACCGTGACAGTTTTTATACCGGTGTGTCAGAAGGTGTTATTGGCTACGACCGTATCCTGCAGATGCTGACGGTGAAGAATAATGAGCTGATGGTGGAAGAAAAGGGAGTGCATTCGGTAGAAAAATTCATTGTGGCCCGCAGGCTTATGTACTGGCAGGTATATCTTCACAAAACTGTGCTTGGCGCAGAGCAGTTATTAATAAATATCTTAAAGCGAGCTAAAGAGCTTGCTGCAGACGGTATAAAGTTATTTACCACCCCTGCCCTGCATTATTTCTTATATCTCAACACCCATCTCACAATTAAAGATTTTGAAGATAACCCGGAGCATCTTGTCAAATTTTGCGAAATGGATGACAATGACGTACTGACATGCATCAAAACCTGGCAGTCGCATGAAGATAAAATATTATCTATGCTCTGTAAAATGATTGTTTTAAGAAAACTTTATAAAGTAAGGCTCAGTTCTCAATCTTTGGCAAGCAATTTGGGAGAGAAAAGGGAGGAAATAAAGAAGCAGCTCGGAATAGATGATAATAATTTACATTATTTAGCGTTTACAGGAGTAACATCTAACAGCACTTATAATGTAGCGGATGAACAGATACAAATAGCTATGAAAGACGGCAGTGTGCAGGATATATCTGAAATAGATAACTCATTAGTGAACCAGGCACTTGCCCGACCCGTACATAAGAACTACATTTGCTACATACAGCCATGAAAGCAATAGATTTATGATGGCAAACCCTATTAATTTATAAACTGAAAACGGAACTTGTTAATTTAACGTGCACATGCAGTTTACCGCTCTCCAGATAGCCACATTAATAAATGGCAAGATAGAAGGCAATCCTGACGCTAAAGTGAGCCACGTGGCTAAGATAGAAGAGGCCGCTGAAGGTTCGCTAAGCTTTATAGCCAACCCAAAATATGAAGAATACCTCTATTGCTCTAAGGCATCTATTATCATAATAAATGATTCATTAGAACTTACAGACGCGGTTTTTGCTACTCTTATAAGAGTAAAGGATGCCTACAGCAGCTTTGCGCTGCTGCTCGAAAAGTATAATGAAATGATAAGCGGGAATGGCAAGGAAGGTATTGAAACTCCTTCTTTTATTTCCAGTACTGCCACCTTGGGAAAGAACGTATATGTAGGTGCTTTTACCTATATAGGCGATAATGTAAAAATAGGTGATAATGTAAAAATATTCCCCGGCTGCTATATAGGCGATAACGTAACTATAGCTGAAAATACAAAGTTATATGCCGGTGTAAAAATATATGATGGTTGTGTGGTAGGCAGCCGCGTAGTGCTGCATTCAGGCGCTGTATTAGGTGGTGATGGGTTTGGCTTCGCACCGCAAAAGAATGGCACTTACAAGAAAGTACCGCAAATAGGCAATGTACTAATAGAAGATGATGTAGAAATAGGCGCCAATACTACTATAGACCGCGCCACTATGGGCTCAACAATTATTCGCAGAGGTGTGAAGCTGGATAATCTTATACAGATAGCACATAATGTGGAAATTGGTGAGAATACTGTTATTGCTGCACAAACCGGCATTTCCGGCAGTACGAAGGTGGGCAAAAACTGTGTTATTGGTGGCCAGGTAGGTATTGTGGGCCATATACAAATAGCCGATGGCACCAAAATCAATGCGCAGAGCGGTTTATCCAAGTCTATAATGGGCAGAAATGCTATTTTAAATGGCACTCCCGCATTTGAATATAAAAGTTCATTAAAAAGTCAGGCAATTTTTAGAAATTTGCCGGAATTATATCAAAGGCTGCTGCAACTTGAAGATACCGTTCAGGAGCTTACAGCTAT
>JAFDXS010000274.1 GCA_018267795.1 Bacteroidota bacterium
ACTGGGCTCAATATCCTGATACAATGAACACTACTGCCAATCTTACACAGGGGGGCTATTATACGCTTTATGTAAGATATGCTACCGGTATGAGCTATGGTATGGCCTGGATAGATTATAACAGAAACGGTACTTTCGAAAGTTCTGAATACATAGCCGTTAATACCTCGCTTGCATTCTTTGGCACTGCATCATTTATTGTTCCTGTCACAGCAAGCCTCGGTAAGACAGGCCTGCGTATCCGTAACGGATCTCTTTATAGCCCTTACTCTGGTTACGCATGTTCTAACTTTACTACATCATCCGGTGCCGGCGAAACTGAAGATTATGTAGTCAACATTATACCTCAGCCATCACATGATCTTGGCGCGGTAGCTGTTGTTGCTCCTGCAAGTGGTTCTGTATTCTGTGCCAACAAGGTCGATACCGTCACTGCTAAAGTGTACAACTATGGCAGTTCAGCAGAGTCTAATTTTTATGTATATGCTACTTATACAGATTCTGATGGTGCTAGCCATACTATCTATACAAAATATACGGCTAGCCTGGCAGCGGCCACTTCCGACAATGTTTATATAGGTACCATCAATCCCCCTTACGGTGGCAAGTACAAGTTGAAAATTTACACAGTCTTGGCATCAGATACCATTGTTTTCAATGATACATCATATGCTTCTTTTACGCTTACTACATTACCTATCCTGCCGTCTGTTATGTCAGATACCGTTTGCCCTGGCGCTTCTGTAGCGGTAGTTGGTGTGCACAATATGCCAAATATTAAATTTCAGTGGTATTCATCAGCAACTGACCCGGCGCCATTTACTACAGATACAGCAATTACCATATCATATCCTACTGCCGATAGTTTCCTTTACGTTGCAGCAGTAGATAAGAGTGGCTGTATTAGCAATCGCGTTCCTGTTAGCGTATCAATACATAATCCTCCTGTGGTTGACCTTGGGCCTGATCTTACCATGTGCGAATCTCCTACCTTCACACTTGATGCAGGCAATCCCGGCGGTAAATATCTCTGGAGTACAGGTGATACTACCCGCACTATTCATGTTAGAACGAGCGGCACTTATAGTGTTAGTGTATTCAGGTACTGTACTTCCTCCGATACCGCAGTCATGACTATCAATCCGTTACCTAAGGCTACGGGTATAGATTATACACGCTCAGGCAGTACTTACTTGTTTAGCGTAGCTGGTGGTCAGTATATCAATTCTTATTTGTGGCTCTTTGGTGATGGCGATACATCTACTTTGGCTGGTCCATTACACACCTATAAAACAGGTAATGTGCCTAACGTAAAGGTAGTGCTCTATAACAATTGCGGTAATGATACGGTTACCTGGGCTCTGCCAACAGGCATCAGCTCATTCAATCAACAGGACAATACTATTAAGATTTACCCTAACCCGGCCAGCCAGCTTGTAACTATTAGTTCAGCCAATAATGCTGTTGAGTTAAAAAATATTGAGATCCTGAATAGTGTAGGGCAGGTTATTTATAGCCAGGCTGCTAATAGTAATTCAGACTTTACGGTAAATGTAGCAGGTTTCACTGCAGGTCATTATATCCTCCGTGCCGCCACCTCCAAAGGCTATATTAATAGAATTATACAGGTTATACATTAGAATTATCATTCTCATAATGAAAAAGGAGCCAATATTTTGGCTCCTTTTTTTATTACATTATATCGCATGTTATATTTCCATATAGAACATATTCTACAACGTTTTCTTTTTATTTGTTAAAATTTACAATAACTTAGGGTTATTCAGCAATTGGCCAATATAAATAATTGGTTAAATAGGCATTTACATAATAATTATATAGTTATGAAGCAAAAACTTACTCTATTATTTGTTGCATTATCGTTTTTTGCGTTTAGTAATCGCAGCACTGCGCAAAATATAATGCGACAAAGTTTTGATACTACCAATATCGAAGCCTCGTCTGGCGCTTTTGGCTGGACAGATAGTGTGGACTATTTCTATTGCTGCAGCCCCTACCGTCACTGGTATTATGGCCCGCCAATCGGCACTTTAAATACCTGGAACTACTATTCAGGATTTATGGGTTATGCTTATATGTATCCTAATCCTAATCCGCATAGTGGTAAAGGTCAGGCTACTTTCAATACTGCCTATATGTACGGGCCTTATTGCTGTGGTATAGGCGCAGGCCATACAGAATTGCATACACCAAGTGTAGCGTTGCCTTCATCTGGTAAATCCACAGTGTCCTATTGGTTATATATTACACGTCCTTATAGTTACTCCACTCCTTATTACACCAGCGATTCTGTCAGCATCTGGATAAATAACGGCCCTCGATATGCTGGTGGTACGCGTTTAGATAAGATTGGTGTAGATAATGTCAGCTCTACCTTAGGTTGGGTACAATATACCGATACGCTACCGGCTTCTTACTATGGCTCCAATGCATATATTTCTTTTGTAGGTTGGCCTGGGTATTATGGATATTATAATGCAGATATTAACATGGACGACGTAACTGTAGATCATTATACATCTTGCAGTGGTCATCCAACCGCAGGCTCCATTACTGGGCCTTCTCATATTTGCCAGAACAAGCAATTTACACTTACTGATACATCTCTTACTTACCTTTTGGGTGTAAGTTATCAATGGCAAAGCAGGGCAGCTGGTTCAGGCGCTGCATGGACCAGCATTAGCGGGGCTACAGGCAATTCTTATTCTACTACACTCGGCACTGCAGGCTCTACAGACTATCGTGTATATGCAACTTGCGCTAATAGCGGCCAGACTGATACAAGCAATAGCATTACTGTGAACGCAGACTTGTTCTATAGGTGTTATTGCGCAATGCCTACTACTAATACTAATTTGGGCGGTAACCCACCTCCAACTATAGACAGCGTTTCTATTGTTAATACTGCTTTGCAAAATCGCACAGCGGCGGCCTTACCTGCGCCAAATTATTGGGCTCAGTATCCTGATACTATGAATACCACTGCTAATCTTACAAAGGGTGGTTATTACACTGCTTATGTAAGGTATGCCAGCGGTACTAGCTATGGCATGGCCTGGATAGATTATAACCGCAACGGCAATTTCGAAAGTTCAGAATACATACCTATTAATACTACGCTTGCGTTCTTTGGTACTGCTACCTTTATTGTTCCGGTATCAGCAAGCCTTGGTAAAACAGGTTTCCGTGTTCGTAATGGTTATGTTTATTATCCTTACTCAGGTTATGCTTGTTCCAACTTCGGTACCTCAACAGGTGCAGGTGAAACGGAAGATTATATAGTGAACATTGTACCGCAGCCATCGCATGACCTCGGTGCCGTAGCACTCATTGCTCCTGCAAACAATGCTACATATTGCGCAAATAGGGTAGATACTGTTATGGCTAAGGTCTATAACTATGGTAGCTCTGTAGAATCTAATTTTTATGTTTATGCTACTTACACCGATTCATCAGGTGCTGTAAATTCTATTTATACCAAATATACAGGCAACCTTGCATCAGCCAGCTCCGATAATGTTTATATAGGAACTATTAATCCGCCTAACGGTGGTAAATACAAGTTGAAGGTATTTACTGTTTTAGCTACAGATTCGATCCATGTAAATGACTCTTCATCTGGCATCCTGAATTTGACTACACTGCCTATTTTACCTACGGTTAGTTCCGATACGGTATGCCCTGGTACATCTGTAGCTGTTGTAGGTGTTAAGAATATACCTAACATCTCTTTCAAGTGGTACACCTCACCTACAGGCACTACTTCTTTCAAGACAGACACCACGGTATCAATAGCATATCCTACTAAAGACAGTGTTATCTATGTGGCTGCTGTAGATAGAAATGGTTGCCAGAGCAATCGCATTCCGGTTACCATTGCTGTACGTAACAAGCCTGCAGTTGATCTTGGTACAGACCGTACTATGTGCGAATCTCCAACCTTCACACTTGATGCTGGTAATCCTGGTGCTAAATATCTTTGGAGCACTGGCGATACCACACAGGCAATACATGTTACCAGCAGCGGCATATACAGTGTAAATGTTTACAGATACTGTTCATCTTCAGATACTGTTTCGCTTACTATTAATCCTTTACCTAAAGCACTGGGTATAGATTATGTACGTTCTGGCAATACTTACTTGTTCGGTGTATCAGGCGGCCAGTATATTAATTCTTACTTGTGGCTATTCGGTGATGGTGATACTTCTACTCAGTCTAATCCATTGCA
>JAFDXS010000275.1 GCA_018267795.1 Bacteroidota bacterium
TAAACCCGGTACCCAGGTATAGTCAAAGTGACCCTCAGGAGCAGAGCAATACTTAAATGTAACGGCAGGAATACTTTTATATACCACAGGTGTATAAGGCGTGTTAGCTATATAGCCACAATAGAAGGCATTATAGCCATAATACTGTACCATACTGTTATACGAAGTAGGTATATTGGCGATATACGCCTGTGGAAAATTGCTGCTCATGCTGCCATAGCATATTTGTATAACAAGGTTTTGTGTGGTATCCCAGTTATAAGGTACGCTAAAAGGTATACTTAAGGTACCCGGCGCAGGAACTGTTAAGCTACTGGCTGTATATTCCAATACCATATTCCTGATGGATACCGTATCGGCAGCAGATGTGAAGCTGCTTTTTGCCGTGCAACCTATCCTTACTTCTACATTTTTAAAGGTTGAGCCATCAAAGCCGGCGCCCCAGCATTGCAAGTCCATTTCCCTTATAGTGCCGGAATTCATTCCACTATTCATAAGGATCTTATTGCTAATGATCCATTGCGTCTTATTCGAAGTATTTTTAAAAGGCGTATAATCCATATTACCTATCTGCGGCTTAGCGCCATTAGCTATGGTTACTACATCTGGTGTTGCACATACCTGGGGATGCTCGGTACCACATGGCAAATTGCTGATCGGCCTCCTGCCCCTGCCTTCAGCGCCCAGATAGGTATATCCCGGTCTGCAAAGTATTGTATCCTGAGCGTAGGCCGATACCATAGTAGAAGTATCAACGGTAATATACACTGTATCAGTACTTACACAACCCGGGCTGCTCTTTGCATTTGCCTGCACCCAATACTTAATGCTTTTGCCAATATTGCTCGCTACAGGATTATTGATGGTTGCACTGTTCAGATTAGTAGCCGGATTCCACTTTATCGTATAGTTGCTTAAGGATTGACAGAAATTAAACTTAGTGACTGGGCGGGAACTCGCCACACTATTATTATCGGCATTATTTGGCCAGGCACATCCATCTGCAAGACCTGAGCTGCAACAAACAAAATTGTCCCAGGTAAAAATGGTTTGCGCATTCTCTGTAGGCACCAGGTACATGTTGTCTCCGTTAGGTGTAAAATATGCGGTGTTACCTAACTTTTGAGTGCTTGAACAGATTTCTACTACCAGGTTAGAAACACCATCCCAGTAATATGGTGTGCTGAATAAATATTGGTTCCAGCCTTGCATAGTACCCACTACTTTTTTGTTATAAACGGTAGTAAATAAATAAGAACCAAAAATAAAATAACCTGAATGCGATTTGCTTGGTAGAAAATGATCGTCTGTGGTACAGGCCATTTTAATAGTGAAATTTTTAAAGCTATCACTGCTGGTACTTATTTTCTTTGCTACATCAAATGCTATAGAATTGATATAACCAGCGTTAAGGCCTGCTTTATAAAGTTCTTTGGCCGTATATATTATTTGCATTCGGTTGCCTCCGGTGTAATAAAACAATTGATAAGGCGTAGGATCCTGAGCATCAAAGCTATTATTCGTCCCCATGAAAATATTCGGGTTGCCCTGGTCTATATTTTTGTCAATAGCTGTTCCGGAACATTTGCCAATACCTGCGCCACAAGCCTGTTCTTCAATATTTACAAGCAGCTGTGCAGAACCGCCGGGGCATACCGTATCCGGCATTACAAATGCTGCAATATTAGGTGCTATATCCCTGGCTATTACACGGGATGAATCATTGTACTGGCACTTATTTACGTCAGTGATAACAATGAAATATGTATTCACTCCGAGATTTACAGGTTTTACTGTTGGCTTGCGAATAGTAGTATCACTTAGTGTAGGGTCTGGCAACCAAACAAATGTATCCAGCTTACTGAATGTCGGGTTCAGTATTGCAGTCTGGTTTAAACATATTATTTGGTCGGGGCCACCATTGTGTGGCTGAGGGGGAAATACAAGTACCCTTACCGTATCAGTATTCTTACAAGCCAAAGGTGTACCATCTGCCGTGGTGTAAGTGACAACGTATGTAGTAGAAGTATCAGGATGAGCAAACGGATTTGCTATTACAGAATCAGTTAAATGATCCGCAAACCCTAAGCCAAAAGGAATAGGATGAGACCACCTGAAACTGCCATCAGGCGGCACACCTGTAACATTAAGTTGCGGCATTCTGGATGTTGGTCCGCAATAAGACAAATCCGGGCCCGCATCTACAGATGGTAAAACATTTATGTTTAGCACATAATAGCTTTTAGGCAATTGACCGCCACTTTTACAGCTGGAATCCCCGGTAACAAAAACGATTGTATGAATACCAATATCCTTACCGGTAGGTGTCCACCTGAAAGTACCAAATATAGAATTAGTGGCATAACCAGCAATGAAAAATCCTGAGCCAGGCGCAGAAATGTCATTGTTTGCCGACATAATAAGCATAGTACCTGCCGGTGCATTCGAGCTAAGATTAAAAACTAATGGGGTCCCGGGACACACACTTATAGTGTGTGAAGGAATATCATAAGTACCTCCGGTCAAACCTTGAGGTATAGTATCCATTACAGGCGGAGGAACAGCGCATGTCTGAACATATATCTCTACATCGCGCTGACAAAAGCCGAGGTTAGTTTTGCTGTACGGATCATACTTATCTGTTTGCATAGCTATGTCATACACACCATTAACAGTGGGTGTAATGGTACTCGTACCTGTATATCCGTCCACGGTATAGGGATCAGATGACAAGCCATCAATCGGGTAAACTGAATATCCTGCCTGGGGTAAAATATGACTGCCTTGCAAACAATCTGTAGCCCTCCATGGGCCTTTATCTACTGTATATAAAGAATCGCCATTAGGATCAAAAGGCGATGATGGCACTATATCATGCTGATTGATACAGTAAACAAATACCGGTGGCGTTAAGTAACGTGGAGAGCTGCTATTGTAATAAATGCCCGTATTGTTCACCCCGCAGCGTACATCTGTAGTAGTAGGTACTAAAAGAGTAAGGTTTTTTATTGCCGAGTTTCTATAGTTAGAGCCACTCCACCAGCCAAACTCCCAATCAGAGCAAGCCCCATAAGCAGAGATATCTACCGTATCGTAGTACACTGCTCTGTAATAGCCCGGAATAGTACTTGCAGGATCAGTGCAGGAGTTGCCTGCTGCCGGACATGAAGTTTTCAATGTATCGCAACTTCTGAACCTTATTGCCTGTGTGACGGCACCGGGTTTACAAGTATTGGATGCGTAGCAAATGTCTTCTGTAGCTGCCGGTCCTATGGACAAATCAGGTGCTCCTTCCGAACAGGCATGATATACGACAAGTGTTACTTTATAGCGCAGGTCAGTAGGCCCGCTGCCAACATAATCCACATATATCTCAGCTGCTGCATATTTCGATGCAAATGCTTTGCCATTCATAAGGACCAATAGAATGCTGAGTACAGGCAATAAGCGGCGTGATATGGATCTTGCGATCATATTTATAGTTTTTAAGGGTTTAAATTAAATTGAGTGCTAGCCTATCTTAGAAGAGTTATGTTGCCCTGTTTGCTAATCTTTTTTCCCTTGGCAGTGTAGGCCTCAACTGTGTACACATATACACCCATAGCTTGCGGCTCACTATTGTAAGTTCCATCCCAGCCACTATTAACGTCAGACGTTTCAAATACTTTAATACCCCATCTATTATATATCGCAAACCTTTTCAGTGTAGCATTACCAAGATGCACCACCTTTAGCACAGCGTTCGGTCCTGAACCTGGTGTAAAGGCATTAGGTACGTTTATATACGAATCATCAGATAAAAACACATTGATAGTATCAGACGTAAGGCAACCTGCCTCTGTCCTTGCCTGCAAAGTGTAGCGGGTACTTACATCAGGTTTAGCTATAGGGTTGGAAATGCCGGTAGCACTTAAACCCTGTGGCGGAAACCATTGGAAGTACAGGCAATTGGTAAGCGGGTTCATCTGGTACGAATCGCCGGGGTATAATAAGATCGAATCAGGCAGGCTTACTAAGGCAGCAGGATGAACTACTACGTGTATGCTCGCTGTATCGTTACAATGCTTCGCATTAGTTGCGTATATAGTATAGTACTGACTGGCTGTTGGCCATACATCTGGTGTAAGGCTCAGCGCATTGCTTATATAAGTATTTGGTCCCCATATAAAGCTTATCAGCGAATCGCCGCTGGCACGCAGATGTGCAGTATCACCCGGACAGATACCGGTATCTT
>JAFDXS010000276.1 GCA_018267795.1 Bacteroidota bacterium
CGGAAGATGCATTTCCTGCCCCACTATTAGCACCAAGGACAAAATCCTGCGTGCCCATAGGTGGCACGAACTGGCTCATGGCATTGAGCGGTGCCCCCCACATACCAGGGAACAGATATACTGCAAATGTGAAACATACTATGGCAAGGAACAGCTTGAAGATGGAAACATACTCCTGTCCATATAAATTTTTCGCGTTTGCATCGTCGTGAGAGAGCTTTAACTTACCTAAGAGGTAAATGCCCAGCATGATGGCAAGCACTATCCAGATGGCAATAAATATTTCCCTATCGAGGAGACGCCAGCCACGTGCAAGATCTGCATTAGATAAAAACTTAAGCGCCAACGCTAACTCAATAAAACCTAATGTAACCTTAACCTGGTTGAGCCAGCCGCCGGAGGTTGCGAGCTTATTGAGCATACCCGGGAAAACAGCGAATAATGCAAAAGGTAATGCAAGGCCTATAGAGAAGCCCAACATACCGATGGTAGGGCCCAGCAAGCCACCACGACCTGCCAATACCAACAGCGGGCCTACGATAGGACCAGTGCAGGAAAAGGACACAATAGCCAGTGTGAGCGCCATAAAGAAAATGCCCCCAAAGCTACCGGTACCGGCTTTTGAATCCGTTTTGCTGGTCCATGAAGAAGGCAAGGCTATTTCAAAAGCACCGAGGAATGAGATACCGAATATGATGAAGACAACGAAGAAGAAAAGATTTGCAATCCAGTTGGTAGATAAATTATTTAAAGCATTGGAGCCGAAGATGGCAGATATGAGCACACCCAACAGCGTGAATATAATGATAATGGACAGGGAATAATAGATAGCATTCTTTATACCCTCCTGGCGCGTTTTGCTACGCTTGGTAAAGAAGCTTACGGTGATGGGTATCATAGAATATACGCAAGGCGTAAGCACAGCAGCTATACCTCCACCCAAGGCGGCGAGGAACAACCAGAGTAATGATTTATTGGGCTTATTGTCAGACTGTGCAGGAGCGTCCGTTTTAGCGGTAGTGTTATTTGAATTACTGTTTGTATTTACGGCAGCTACTTGTTTGTTGGCTGTATTTGTTGCAGGTGTTATGGCAGCTGCATGAGCCGTTGTGCTATCAATAACAGGAGCAGTGGCAGTTTCTGCTGTCTTATCACCTTCAATACTAAATGTAAATGGTTTGGTTTTAGGAGGCAGGCACATGTGGTCATCGCAAACCTGATATTCGTATTTACCTGAGATATTTGGGGTGCCTGTTATTTCTGCATCTTGGGTGTAATCTACTTTCGTCTTATACAGATTGACATCGCCATCTATACCCTCCATTTTTTCGGTAATGAGCTTGCCTTTTTCTTTAACGCTGCCAATAAGTTTAAGTCCTGCAGCTTTACTAAAGGTGAAAGATGGACTGATAAGTGTACCATCGCCGCCCGGCTTAAGCGCGTAGATATGCCAGCCTTCTTTTATCTTAAGATGAAAGATCAGCTCATATTTATTGCCGCTTTTCTTTTTGGCTTCGAATGTCCATGTAGTAGGATCTGCTGTGATCTGTGCTTGTATAGCCCCAGAGATAAACAGACTAAAGAAAAGAAGTAAAGCAAGCCTAAATGCTTTCATGAATTATGTATATTTAAAAAAATAAAAAACACTTCTCACTATTCTTACAGCACCATTGGGTATTCCTTACTAAGACGTTGTTTCGAGCTAAAGTACCTGTATATTTTAATTAAAGTATCGTTAAAGCCTAATCTATATTAAATGAAAAATGCCTGGTAACCGGTGGTAAACATAAACTATCGTTGCATACCTGGTACACTTGTTCACCTGTAATGGTTGAAGGACCTTCTACTAAAACCTTTTGTATATAGTCCACTTTATTTTCATAATACATCACTTTGCCAGTGATGCCTTCTAATATGGTGGTGATAGCAGTGCCGCGCTCTGTAATTTTACCTTTCAGGTTCAGCTTGCTGTTATCATAAAATTTGAAAAAAGTAGCAACCAGGGAACCATCACCGCCGGGGGTCATGCTCCAGATGTGCCATTTAGGCTCAAGAGTAGCATGAAAAATTAGTTGATACTCATTACCTTTTAATTTCTTCACTTCATACTCCCAACTGGTAGGGTCAAACTTTTGCGCATGGGCTGCAGGCATTGTAAACAGGCCACAGGCAATGAGCAATGCTACTTTTAGAAATTTTATCATTTCTCTTAGTTCATATACGTGAAGGCCTCAAGTATAGCACGGCCATCGATATTATTAAGTGACTCGCTACTGGCACGTTCAGGGTGCGGCATCATGCCATATACATTGCGTGTAGCATTGCATATACCTGCAATGTTATTCAGTGCACCATTAGGATTTGAATTAATATGCACTTCACCATTTTCGTTGCAGTAGCGGAAAACCACCTGGTTGTTCTTATTCAGTTGCTCCATAGTAGCAGCATCTGCATAGTAACGACCTTCGCCATGAGCCACAGGTATCTTCAATACTTTATCGCCCACTACCTGGCCTATGAGATTCTTTGTGTTTTCGCTTTTTATGTAAATGTTTTTGCAGACAAATTTCTGGTGGTCGTTTTGCAGAAGCACGCCGGGAAGAAGACCTGCTTCGCAAAGGATCTGGAAACCATTACATACACCCAGTACTTTGCCGCCTTCGTTAGCAAATTTTATTACCTGCTCCATCATGGGGCTAAAACGTGCTAATGCACCGCAACGCAGATAATCGCCATAAGAGAAGCCGCCAGGCAGTACAATACAATCTTCCTTTGTGAACATGCTAAGGTCGCTGTCTTTGTGCCAAAGCATTACTACCTCTTGCTTAAGATCATCCTGTAATGCATGCATCATGTCACGATCGCAATTAGAACCAGGGAAAACAATCACTCCGAATTTCATTAATACTGTTATTTATTTTGTGCCAACTGGCAAAAGACCACAAAGATCAGTGAGAAATAAAAGATAAAATTACTAAACCGTTTACTTTTTTCAAGACTTAATGCATGAGATATAATTAAAGTTAATCCCGGCATTAGTATTAACCATATACTTTTTACATATGCATCGGTGATAATAGCTACTGCTATTGATATTAATACATATATCAATAAGGCTAACCAGTTGCGACGCACATATATACTTGATTTTGGTATTTGTTGCTGCATGACATAAACGCCGCTAAAAAAAAGAATGATAAGGCCTGAAAAAATGCCTAACATGTAAACAGGAGCCTCCATGCGGCCGGGTAATGAAACACCAAGATTAGGCCAATGAACTATTTCCCGAAACATATCGATAAGGAACAGGACGCTGGCAAAAAAGTATATTGGTGTGATATATCCTGCTATAGCTACAACCCATTCGCCGAAATTGAAGGGGCGCAGCACGATCATACACATAACCAGCAGGGCAAAATACCCGATGGCTGAAAACTGGAACAGTGCAGCAAGGCAAAGCATAAAACCAGCATTGAATATATGCTTACGCGGCTGAAGCGTTTGGCCAAAGGCTAAAAAGGTATCTATGGCGCCCAGCACACACCAAAGGACCAGGATAGTTTCATTAAAATAACTAAACTGGACATATATGGATGTAAGCAGGATATAAATAAATGCAGGTATATATGTGGACTTAGGAAACAGCTTGTACTTATTACAAATGCGATTGAGATAGAGGGCCTGGAAGAACAGCAACAACACTGCAAAAATGGTGTATGCAAATGCTGCGCCATTGCCATTAAACACCATATCAAAGAGGCTAATAATGGAATTGTACAGCAAATAGTCGGGCAACATGGCAGGATGCAGGGGGTGAATGAGGGCCTGCATCTTGACCAACAGCGTGAAAATAAACAGTATGATTACAGTATAAGGACTATTATTCCTGATTAATTGCAGCACGTATTGCTTTGTTTTTAAAATGTCACTTTAGCAAAACAAATCTGTCTTTTGCGGAGGCAAGGTACTACTATTTCTCTTGCTGATACCTGCTTACCCGACCTTGGCATCCAATCGGGAGTTTCCCTATCCTTAATGCCTATGGGGGCCATAGCAACTTTGCCCTCGGCATCTATAGTAGCCAATTGTACGCGGGAATCGGAAGAATTGAAATCGTTATACAGGAATCCTATGGAGCCACCTGTGTTTAGCAGTACATAAGAAGAGAACAACCCGCCGTCTTCCTGGGAATATTGTTCTTTATAAACAAATGCATCCCACTGG
>JAFDXS010000277.1 GCA_018267795.1 Bacteroidota bacterium
CGTCTATATCACTTAAATATTCCCGTATACGCTGACGGAATTCCTGGGTTTTATTACGAAGCTCGTCGTTAGATAAGGACTGTAGTTCGCCATACACGCGGTTTATCTCGGTTACAATCGGACGGATACGATTTACATCTTTATCAGACTTGCTGCCACCAAACAATTTTGAAAGGAAACCAATCATCTTATTATTATGTTTACTTAAGTATAGTTAATATTTAGTATATTAATGCACTACTGAGAATGCTTATTTAATATAGTTTGTCACGCTTAAAGTATCAAAAGACGTGCAATTTTTAAAAACTGACAGCCTGACACACAAGGGGGTCAAATCTACGCCAATTGCCGCATTTGACCAAGGATAATATGATGATTATTAAGCTGAAAAAAAAAATTATTGCCAACCACTTGCAGGTCAAGAAAATTTTTATGTATTTTGGTAGCGATTTGAAAAAAAGCGTATAAATATGAAAAGAACCTTCATCCTCATTACAACTGTATTAGTTTCGGTTTTCACCGCTAATAAAAGTTTTGCCCAAGACGAAGAACTTGTACGAGTTTATCGTTGGTATAATCCTGAGGATAATGAATACGTTACAGTAGCAGATGGCGAATATCAAGAAGGACAGATGCTCAACTGGAAATGGAAAAACAAGACAATGCTCTTTACAGCATATCGTAATCCGGGTCCTGGCCGCGTAGCAGTTTATGGCTGGTGGAATCCTGTTACTAAAGATCATGCAAGCATTGCTGAAGATGAATTCACTGATGACCAAATGTTAAAAATGGGTTATACTCAGAAACATTTGCAATTCTATGCATACACTCGTCGCGGTGCAAACTATGTTCCTGTTTACCGCTGGAGAGTTAGCAAACACAATGACTGGGTTACAATCCCTGAAGATGGTGATACTGATGCTTACATTAAAAAAGGCTACCACCACAAAACATTCCAGTATTTCGGCATAGCTCGTTCTACTGATGCTAAAGTTTACAATCAACTTTAATTTAGCACAATATTATAAAAGATAAAGGTTGCCGATTGGCAACCTTTATCTTTTTATGCTTTATCCCGATTATAATACCTGTACAATAAGAAATTTCAAATACTGGGTAGTAGGTATATTCCACAATATCGGGTGGTCTGATGCCTGTGTTTGCCAGGTTACCTGTCTCAGCTTCCTTCTGGCATCTTTTGCCGCCATACCTATGATATCCAGGAACATCTCCGGTGGCACCAGGTTAGTACAAGAAGCCGTAACAAGAAAGCCTCCTGGCTTAGTTAGCTTCATACCCCTCAGGTTTATTTCTTTATAGCCGGTTATTGCTTTTTGTATATTTTCCCTGCTCTTGGTAAATGCAGGCGGGTCCAGCATCACAACATCATATCTTTTTCCTTCGGTCACCCATTTTTTCAGTACATCAAAGGCGTTTACCGCGTCAAATTTACATATATCTTCAAAGCCGTTCAATTCAGCATTTCTTCTGGCTGTATTCACAGCATTTTCAGATATATCGAGCCCCAGCACGCTCTTGGCACCATAATGGGCCGCATGCATAGAAAAAGTACCCGTATAGCAGAATGCCTCCAGCACGTTAGCATCTTTTACTATATGTTGTATAGCCCTTCTATTATCTTGTTGGTCAAGAAAATAACCGGTTTTTTGCCCATTTACTATATCTACGTGAAACTTTAGGCCGTTTTCGTTAAGTATAATATTGGTATCAAACGGTGCAGAAAGAAATCCTTTTTGCTGTGGTAAACCTTCAAGCTCCCTCACAGGCACATCATTTCTTTCATAAATACCTTTAGGGTTAAATATTTTTTCGAGAGCAGCCACTATGGCACCCTTCCACTTATCTATACCTAATGCAAGCGTCTGAATGACAAAATAATCATTAAACTTATCTATAATAAGCGCCGGTAATTGATCTGCTTCTCCAAAAATGAGGCGGCAATTTTCCACATAGCCTATCTGCTGCCTGTATTCCCAGGCCGATTTTATTGCTTTATAAAAGAATTCATCATTTATCTCCTCGTTTTTATCGCGTGTTAGCAGGCGTATGCGTATCTGGGATGCAGGGTTATAATATCCTTTACCTACAAAAGACCCGCTATAAGAATACACTTCCACTATATCCCCTGCATCTGCAGTACCTTCACTATCGCCTAATTCATTTCCAAATATCCATGGATGTCCGTTTATTATACGGTCGCCAATTTTCTTTCTAAGAAAAAACTTACTCATCCTGCAAAAATAATGATTGCCACCGGCTATCACATTTTTATTAATAGCAAAGCAGGATATTCTTAATTATTTTTGTACGGTTATAAGATATTATGCTGGAGAAACTTATCATACGAAACTATGCGATTATTGATAATGTAGTACTGGAGCCCGACACACATCTTAATACAGTAACAGGTGAAACAGGTGCCGGTAAAAGCATTATTCTTGGTGCGCTATCCCTGATATTGGGCGAGCGTGCTGATACTTCTGTGCTTATAAATAAAGATGAGAAATGTATTGTAGAGGCCCATTTTGAGGTGGCCAACAATCCACAATTTAAAAAAGCCCTAAAGGATGAAGAGCTTGATGACGAGAAGCAATGCATTATACGCAGGGAGATAAGCAGCAACGGTAAATCAAGAGCTTTTATCAATGATACGCCTGTTACGCTTAACATACTAAATAAATTAACTTCATTATTGGTTGACTTGCATCAGCAATTCGATCACATGGATATTGAGCAGGATGATTTCCAGATGGACGTGTTAGATGCCATTGCACAAAACGCTCCACTGAAAACCGAATACACTACCCTTTACCAGCAATACAAAAAGATATCACATCAACTTGCAGAGAAAACTGCCCAGTTAGCTCAGTGGCAAAAAGAATCAGATTACAAGCAATTCTTACTTGATGAATTACTGCAGCTTGACTTTAAAGAAAATGAAATAGAAGATGCAGACCAACAACTGAAACAAATGAGCCATGCAGAACGCATTATCAGTGTTTTACAGGGTGGCAGGCATTTATTGGAAGAAGGTGAGCAACCATTAGTAAATGAGCTAAAAAAAATAAATCAGCAATTACAAGGTATCACAGACGTAATGCCTGATATTACACCCCTGCAGGTGCGCATCAGTTCAGCCTATGAAGAGTTGAAGGATATTGCGTCTGAGTTGGAACGTCTTGAAGGGAATGTAACCCTTGATGAAGAACTAATGCAGCAAATGCAGGAGCGCCTGGATGTGGGTTACAAAATGATGAAAAAACATGCTGTAACCACTACCAATGAATTACTTACATTACAGCACACGCTTCAGGAGGAATTAAAATCAACGCTTGATCTGAGTGATGCTATCGAAAATCTTACTAAGGAAAAAGAAAGCATTTACAAAGCGCTGCTTGCAGTAGCGGAAAAACTATCTGCTCAAAGAAAGAAGGTAGCACCTGAAATAGCTGCTAAAGTCAATGAACTGCTTACGGCTGTTGGTATGCCTAATGCCCGCTTTCAGATAGCACTGAAGAAAAACAACGAGCCTGGTGCCACAGGCATTGATATCGTGTCCTTCCTGCTCGATGCCAATAAAAGTGGCCAGTTCTTGCCTGTTCACAAAGCAGCTTCCGGTGGCGAAATGAGTCGCATTATGCTTTGCATTAAATCGCTAACTGCTAAGGCTATGCATTTACCTACACTCATTTTCGATGAGGTAGATACCGGTATTTCCGGTGAGGCTGCAAGACAAGTGGCTGTACTGCTTCGCGATCTTTCCAATTACCACCAGGTTATATGCATCACGCATCAGCCGCAGGTAGCAGCCAAAGGCACTACGCACTTCTACGTTTATAAAGATGTAGACAACAATGGCCGTATCACTACCAGGCTACGCATACTAAAGAAGGAAGAACGTGTACTCGCTATAGCACAGATGATTGGCGGCGAAAAGCCAAGCGATGCCGCTATGCAAAATGCCCGGGAACTTGTAACACTTTAAAACAACCTCATAAAATAAGAAAGGGAGCTATTTCGCTCCCTTTCCTATTTTAGTATACCACTATTTTTTGTCGCCCTATATTCAGGTTCCCACTTATATCCAGTATATAATTTCCTCTTGCTACGCCATTAGTGCTTATATGCAGTTTACTGCTTGCATCAAACACCGCCTGCTGTTGCCATACTACTCTGCCCTGATTATCTATCA
>JAFDXS010000278.1 GCA_018267795.1 Bacteroidota bacterium
CGCGACCGCTGCCTATTACGTAGCCACCATTATATATGGCTATTTGGTAGGTTCCTTTTGCGTACTTAGTTGTTTGGTGCCAGTCGGCATGCAGGTCTTTTACTGGCTCACCTTTGGTTAATGATATTTGCTTCAGTATGCTGTAGCTTATTGTTTTGCCATCGCTGCTGGTTATAGTTTGTTGGCTGGCTGATGGTAGTATTTGTCCATCCGGCCCGGTTATTACCAGGTACAGGTCTTTTTCACCACTTTCAGCTATTCTGTTTTCATCTATGTCAAAGTAAACGCGCAATATGTCTGTTTTTTTAGCGCGTTTCGTATTCTTTTCTTTTTTACCGTGATGCCTGGTGTGTATTGCTTCCATGCGTATGTTAGATGCATGCAGCACAGATGCCAACTGCTTCAGAGAGAAATAAGCCCTCGTTATAGAATCTCTTTGTTGAGTCAGGTCGCCATTTTCATTACGCAGCAGGCTTATTTGGTCTTTATCATAGCCGCTTGCTTGTTGCAGCCTTTTTAGTTCAGCTTCTGCTTTTCTTAGTTTTGCTGCCAGGCGCCGGTTGCTTTTTCGGTAATGCCCCACCTGCTTTCTCATTTTTTCCAGCTCAGCATCTTTACTTTTCACCAAACTATCCAGCCCTGCACGTTCTGTGTTCAGCTGGTCTACCTGGTATCGGTAGGCATTCATTTGCGATTGCAATGTATCGCTATAGATGCGCAATGAGTCCGTTGTTTGCTGCTGTACTGTATTTTGTTGGGCATTTGCAGCTTCATTGCTTTTATCCTTGCATGAGTATAGACCTGTTATGCTCAACACGCATAGCAGCAGCACCATGCTTTTTGCACATGCAACTAAATCGTTCGTTTTTTTCATTTTTTGTTGTTGAAGAGGTTTTGCTTACATGTTATATATCACTCTGGTAATGCATACATAGGTTCCTTCTGTTAGGAACACAGTAGCATATTGCAGTAAGTGATTGTAAATGATGAATACTTGCCTTGTGAATAAGGCTTACAAAAATGATGTTCTACGGCTAAGCAACAGGAGGCCCTCTTAAACGAGAAGATGCTGTAAGGTATTTGTAAACAAAAGAGTTTTGAGGGAATGAAAAACTTTTTTCTGGGTAAGAAAGGCAGCTCAGTGTTATGGCAAAGTTTATCGGATAGATGATATCGCTACCCCGAAACCGTGTTTTAATTTTTACATAGCTGAGAGAGCGCTGATGTTTTCTGCTGAAACGTTGATGCCTTACTTCATTTTTTGCCTGCGCCGCATGAACGTGATAATGATTTACTAGGGAAAAGAAGTCACTGTCATTACCATTAGTTATTACGGTAATGAGCAGTACAACAAAAAGTTGAATGGATATTAATATCCTGCTACGCAAATGAGTGTGTGATTGCTGTCAAATTTATAACAAATACTGCGCCAAATATTTTCATAATGCATAAAAAACTATTTATTAAGATTTATTTATTTAAAAAGTTATAATAGTAAAAATAGTTTTCATATCTTGCTCGCACACATTTATTAAATAGGCACACACAAATGAAAAAAGTATTAAAGGTACTAGGCTACCTGGTCCTCGTCATTATTGTAGTTATTGCAGGCCTCATGGTTTATGCAAAAACTGCTCTTCCCAACGTGGGCGCTGCCCCGGAAATGAAAGTGCAGATCACTCCCGAACGTGTAGAGCGGGGTAAATATCTTGCTAATGCAGTAGTAGTATGCATGGACTGCCATTCCACTCGCGATTGGTCAAGATTCGCTGGTCCTGTTAAACCCGGCACCTGGGGCAAAGGCGGTGAGCGTTTCGACCATAACCTTGGCTTTCCCGGCACCTACTATTCACGCAACATTACCCCCGCAGGCATTAGCCGCTATACCGATGGTGAGTTGTATCGTGTCATTACTACGGGCGTAGATAAGGAAGGCAAAGCACTATTCCCTGTTATGCCTTATCCATATTACGGTCGTATGGACCCTGAGGATATTAAATGCATCATTGCATACATTCGTACACTACAGCCTATAGAAAATAAGGTACCCGCGCCGCAGTCTGATTTTCCAATGAATTTTATTGTCAATACTATACCTAAAAAGTCAGCACCACAGCAGCGCCCTGATCCTTCTAACCAGTTGGCCTATGGCAAATACATGGTCAATGCCTGCGCTTGCATGGAATGCCATACCAGGGTCGACAAAGGCCAGATTATCCCTGAGCTTGCATTCAGCGGTGGTCGCGAATTTGTTTTTCCTGATGGTTCTGTAGTTCGCTCCGCCAACATTACGCCAGATGAAACAGGTATAGGCAGTTGGAATGAAGATGCATTTATCAATCGCTTCAAAAGCTATGCAGATACAGCTTTCAAGCCTCATCCTGTAGGCCCTGGCGAATTTAATAGCATTATGCCATGGCTAATGTACAGCCACATGACGCGCGAAGACCTTTCTGCTATCTATGCCTACATTCATAGTCTGCAACCAATAAGAAATAGCGTGACAAAGTTCACGCCTCCCAACAAAGAAATAGCGCAGGCCAGGTAGCTATATAATTTGTTCTTTTAAGAAAATAATAATTTAGCAAGAACCGCTTTGGATAAAAGGTTGCCGCAATTTTCGGCAACCTTTCTTGTATTTATTGCAGTACAGTTTTTATCTGTTTGGAGGTTTTAAATACTTCGTTCAGATCCAACTGTGTAAGCCTCGAATTATCCAATTTATAGACCAGCTTGAACTCCATATCGGTCAGGTTGATAAACGTAGAATACAGCGTTCCGAAAGTACGTCCGTCCTTATCTTTTTGCGGTACCTGTACAGCTTTAGCGATCACTCTGCCTACTCTTTTAAGATCAACGGCTTCGTGGTTTGTTTTTATCAATTGCAGATCGTTTTCCATTGCTTGGTATCTCGGACAGGGATAGCCGCCTTTAGCAGGATCAGCCAGCAGAAAATTAGTGACCATTAAATGATCTGTCGTTATATACGTTAGCTTTCTTTCCCCGTTAACCCATTCCAGCACAACGGCATTACCGCCTTTATCGCCAATAAGCAAGTGGCCATCGGTTAGGGCCACTTTTTTACTTTCCAGATAATCTACTACCTCTTGTGTGGTCTTGCACTTGGCTAATAATTCATCCCCGAGATTGCCTTTAGGTTTGCCATATCCCCTTATAGGCTGCTCTTTAGGTGTCACCGCTCCATCAAAGAAAAGGCCGAATTCATTTACCCCACCTTGAGCAAAGTTATTCCAGCCGTACCATAGCCTTGCATAGCTGTCTTTGCTTTTAGGCACTACCTTTATATAGGCCTTTGCATCGTACCAATAGTCTTCGTTGTTGGCGATATATACCTTTCCTGTCGTGGAATCTCTGAAATACAAGATAGAGCAGGCGTTTGCGCGTTGGCCTATAAACAGGCTGAATAATAGCGTAGAGAAAAACAGGATGGATTTCATCAGTTTCATTGTGATCAGTTAAAGGTAACAACAGGAACTATTATCAGCCATTTATCCAGGTTAAAATATAACTAAAAGTCTGTCTCAAAAAATGACACAAAGGCTCCCGGGCCTCACCGAATGAACGAAGCTGCCTCATACTATGCAGGTATTTTTTTCTTTTTTAACTATTTATTTACTCAAATAACGTATATTTACGTTGCATAGCAAAGAACATAGTTATGAAAAACTTGACGAAAGCAGAAGAACAGATCATGCAGATCATTTGGCAAAAGGACCGATGCCTCGTGCGTGACATTGTCGAAGCACTTGATATGACTATTCCACAAACCACTGTCTCATCAGTAGTAAGAATTTTAGAACGCAAAGGTTTTGTAGGGCATAAAGCCTACGGCAAAACCTACGAATACTTTCCCCTTGTAGCAAAGCAGGATTTTAAAAAGAGCAGCATCAAAACATGGATCAATAATTACTTCGAAGGCTCACCGCAGCAACTGGTATCCTTCCTGGTAACAGAAAACGAATTGAAATTAAAAGAGCTGGATGATTTAATGAAACAACTGGAAGGTATAAAGAAGGCTAAGACTAAATAATAGTTTAAAAACATTTTTTAAAACTCATTATCATGATGTATCTCCTGAAAATAACCGCTATCTGGACATTGTTCCTACTGCTTTTCGAGGTATTCTTTAAGAGCAGCGGCAGGTTCACGCTCAATCGTATTTATCTGCTTAGTGCTATTACTGCCGGCT
>JAFDXS010000279.1 GCA_018267795.1 Bacteroidota bacterium
ACTGGAGGATTCCGGCGGCTCTTACTTACTAACCCATTAAATTCACAACTTGATACAAATGTAGCAAATGGCAGGGTAGGAAAAAAATGGTTTTGCCGTGAACAGGTATTAATTTTTCTTATACGGAATGAAGTGTAAAAAATAATATATTGAAAAGATTGCTCAGTAATGAATTAGATGATATTAAAAATCATGTAGCTGTTAAATTGTCATAAATAAATAACAAATTGTCTAAACAAATATTGCAATTATATATGATATTTGATTAATTATAAAAATGATTATATGATAATAGGGCAATGAGATAGCTGCCAATGAGTCGTATAAATCGATTGGAACGTATTTTGCATACCAAGAAATATAAAATAAAAGAATGAAGACAACATTTGAACCGATAGAGAAGATAAAAAGGACGTTTTTGCCGGAAGATTTTAAGGTAAGCACCTGGGAAATACTGGAGCCATACTTTGAAGACCTGAAAAACCGAAAACTGGATAGTAAGGAAAACCTGATGAAGTGGCTGAGTGATGTAAGCGAGCTGGAAGCGGTGATAAGTGAAGATGCGAGCTGGCGACAAATAAATATGACCTGTGATACGGAAAATAAATCATACGAAGATGCCTTCACCTACTTCTGCCTGGATATAGAGCCGAAGATGAAGCCATACTTCTTTGAGCTAAATAAAAAGTTGCTGGACAGTCCTTTTACAGAAGGGCTGGATAAAAATTCTTTTTTCCCATACCTGCGCAGTGTGGCAAACTCTATACAGCTGTATCGTGAAGAGAATGTAGCGATACAGGCTGAGATGAGTGTGCTGGCACAACAGTATGGCGTGATAAGCAGCAAAATGAGCATAGAGGTGGATGGTAAAGAATATACACTGCAACAGGCTGCAAAATTTCTGCAAAACCCGGACAGGAAACTGAGAGAAGAAGTGTTCAGGAAAATAGCTGCAAGAAGACTGCAGGATAAAAATCAACTGAATGAATTGTTTGACCAACTGTTGGTACGCAGACAGCAGGTGGCGAAGAACGCGGGCTTTGATAATTATAGAGATTACAAATTTCGTGAGCTGGGACGATTCGACTATACACCGGAAGATTGCTTTGCTTTTCATGCCGCTGTGAAAGAACATATAATGCCGCTGCAAAAAATGCTGGTGGAGCATAGGCGCAAACGCCTGGGCCTGGACCAGATGAGACCATGGGATACGGATGCAGAACCGGTAGGCACACAACCACTGCACCCCTTTGAAACTGGTAAGGAACTGACTGATAAAGCGATAGAAGTATTTACAGACCTGCGTCCATACTTTGGTGAGTGCCTGAAGACGATGCTGGAAATGAAACGCCTGGACCTGGAAAGCAGGAAAGGTAAAGCACCGGGTGGCTATAACTGTCCGCTGGCTGAGACAGGGGTGCCATTTATATTTATGAATGCTGCCGGCACTATAGGCGACGTGATAACGATGATGCACGAGGGTGGACATGCGGTGCATTCGTTCTTATCGCACCCGCTGAAATTATCCGCATTTAAAGAATACCCTATGGAGATAGCAGAGCTGGCGAGCATGAGCATGGAGCTGTTCTCAATGGAACACTGGGATGTGTTCTTTAAAGATGCTACTGAACTGAAGCGTGCGCAGCTGGAAGAGATGGAACGGATAATAAGTGTGCTGCCATGGATAGCTACGATAGATAAATTTCAGCATTGGTTGTATACTAACCCCGGACATACTGTAGCGCAGCGTGAAGAAAAGTGGATGGAGATACTGAACGAATTCTCTACCGGGCTGACAGACTGGAGCGGCTTTGATGAATACCGTAAGAACTTCTGGCAGAAACAATTGCACCTGTATGAAGTACCCTTCTACTATATAGAATATGGCATAGCACAACTTGGTGCCATAGCTATGTGGCGCCAGTACCGCCAGAACAAAGAACAGGCTATGGACAACTATATGAGTGCGCTGAGCCTTGGATATACTAAAACGCTGAAAGAACTATACGCTGCTGCGGGTATAAAGTTTGATTTCTCACCTGCATATGTGAAGGAGCTTGGGGACTTTGTGAAGGAAAGGTTGGTGGAAGCTGGTGTGTAATAGAACTGTAAGATGAATAGCAAAGCTCCCGATGACCTATCATCGGGAGTTTTGCATTATAAAAAATGTTATTTTTATAATAACAGCTCTTAAAAATAAACCTTATGAAATATCTGTACCTTATAATGGTAAGTATATTGCTTTCATTGCAGATAAGTGCACAACCAACACCATCCAGTTGCTCTGCTCCTGATTCTGTAGTGCAGAAATACATAATAGACGCAAAAGGCCTTGCAGTGCAAGCCATGCAAAAGAGCGGTTCTCCATTTTATGACAGTGTGATAATACCGCAAGAATGGACGGATACTGTGCTGCATGCACTACTAGCCGTATATAATACAACATCAGGAGCGAGGGATAGCGTGGTAGGCTACCATATTCATTGTACTGATTTTAAGGATCTCAACAAATTTTATATTTATGCAGATACAGGGCTTGCATGGGTGCGGGATATAAAGAATGGCATAATACCAACGAGCAACACTGCTGTGAACAATATTATAAGCACTTATAAGCTTGTGAAATTGAGTTATTCGCCAGGGGTGATACTATTTAAGAGTGATTCCATTTATAATTTACACGGAATGTCGGAGGCGTGGAATAGAATTGATTCTATAACCTTATATCCCGACCTTTTATTTTATACTTCTACCATTTTTGTGGATACGATGACCATGGATTATATACAGTTGCGGTTTCGGTATTCATGCGGTGTTGATTGCCCTAGTGGTTGTGAAGTAAACAGGTATTGGAAGTACAAAGTATATAATAATTGTTCTGTTGAATACCTTGGAAGTTATGGGTCGCCTATAAAAAGTGTTGGTTGTATTAACTTGGCGCTTGAGGTAAAAGATGTAAACAGGTGGGACGTAAAAGTATATCCGAATCCATTTTTTGATAAGCTAAAAGTAGATGGTATTGATAAAGAAACTTCCTACACTGTTACAAACATTTTGGGTCAAGAATGCTTATCTGGCACATTAAAAAACAATGCAGATATTTCTACCAGCATACTTAAGCCTGGTATCTATTTTATCAAATTGCAGAGTGGGAACATAGTACAAGAGATGAAAATAATTAAAGCTGAGTAGCTTACTTGAACATACCGGCTGCCAGTTCTATGCTTTCGGGCTTGCCTACGTCTATGAATGTGTCGCCGGTGTGGTCGTAGCCTTTTATGATTTGTTCTTTTGCAAAGTGGAGGTAAACGTCTATGATGGAAAATTTTCCGCTGAATGGCATGTCGAGTATGGCCGGAGATAAAACCTGTATGCCGCTAAAGGCGTAAGGGGTAAGTGATAAAACTTCTCTTGATATGCGTTGCTCGCCTGTTTTGTTATTGGCCCAGCCGCAGAGCAGCATGTGTTCATCAAATAATAGCTGGCGTGATGAATTGCGCTTCATGACAGCAAGAGTAGCTAATGCATCACTGGCTTTGTGCACCTCAATCATTTTATTAAGGTTGAGGTTGGTAAGCACATCTACGTTCATTACAACAAATGCCTCTTCATTGATAAAATGAGCTGCGGCTTTCTTTAGTCCGCCGCCGGTTTCTAATACTTCGTTACGTTCGTCAGATACGGTAACCTTTGAGCCAAAGCCTTTATTCTTATTTATTGTATCTTCTATCTGGTCGGCAAAATGATGTACGTTCACCAATATATTAGTGATGCCGAAGCGCTGCAGGTATTTAATGTTATGCTCGAGCAGGGTTTTGCCATTCACCTCAGCAAGGGCTTTAGGGTGCTTATCAGTAAAAGGCTTAAGGCGTGTGCCAAGGCCTGCTGCAAATAACATTGCTTTCATTAAAACGAAGTTAAGGAAAACAGTGTCATCGCCATAACCCCTTAAAGGGGACTTTATGCATATGTATAATGTTGTTTGATTACCTTTGCCGCAAATTTTTAATAAGATATGTCTCTGATAGTAGTAGGCACCATGGCCTTCGATGCAATAGAAACACCATTTGGCAAGGTGGACAGGATTATTGGCGGTTCGGCTACGTATGTGGCCTGGGCCGCTTCTAATTTTTATACACCTATCAAACAGGTTTCCATAATTGGTAATGATTTTCCGCAGGAAGAAATAAGCAAGCTGGAAAAACGTGG
>JAFDXS010000027.1 GCA_018267795.1 Bacteroidota bacterium
CCAAACATCGAATATGTCGCCTACCAGGAAAAGCTCTGCCGCATCATGGCGTATCTCGTCCAGCCATTGGCACAGGCGCTTTTCGCGGGCTATGCTCGTGGCTTTATCCGGGATACCGAGGTGGAAATCGGATGCGAAATATACTTTTTTACCTTCTGGCAGCTCCATTTATTACAGATGGGGCTGCAAGTTAGCTTAAAAATGGGAGAGTTGACACAGACAGCACTTTTGCAACTCTATGATTGAAATCAGTGAAAATTCACATCATTAACCTCTACTACGTAACGGCCTGCTCCTCGTATATCTGTTGCTGTAATTTCAACAACTCTTGTTTGATATGGAGATAAATTATCAATATATCCGGAACCAACGCCTATCGCATTATTATTTTTATCATAAAATGTTGCCTGTAAGGTACCATAATCTAATATTTTATCAGATGTATTCTCTACAGTAGCGTAAATACTATAGCCATTTAATATGTCATCATATTTTGCATTGGTCTTTACTATATGAATGGCCTTTTTTTCCATCAACTCAGCTTGAGCCTTCTCTTCTTTTTCCATTTCTGATTGGAACTCGACATCAAACACACTCCAATTATCATCTTTATTGAAATCCGGTTTAGCTGTTTTGCCTTTTAAAGTGACAAACCATCTATCAGTTAGTGGAACACCTAAAAGATTCTGGGTTTCCACTCTTCCAAGTACTATGAAATAGTTTTTATCAGCATTATAAAACACTGAATCAGGATTCGCGCTAAACTTAGGCTCATCAGGATTTTTAAAACGAGCTCTCACGGCTTTTTGAGCTAACCTATACATTCTGTGCTCCCGAGACTCACAACTTAAGAGAATAATGGAAAGAAACGTGATATATAATAGGTTTTTCATAAGATAAGTTTAAAATTATTTGCAAGATATAAATAAGTATAAGTGTAAAAAAGTAAACGGAAACTTTTTGTATTTCTACATTTGGCTCTTATGCAACCGAGAAATTTAGATATTGCCCATCAATGGTTTGAGGCATTTAACGAGCATGAGCTGGAAAAGCTACTGGCGCTATACGATAACAACGCCGCCCATTATAGCCCCAAATTAAAAATAAGGCAGCCGCAAACGAATGGATATGTGAAGGGCAAAGCGGCGCTGCGCGCGTGGTGGCAGGATGCCTTTGAGCGATTGCCTACTCTGCACTATGAGGTTACTTCACTTACTGCTAATGATGACCGCGTGTTTATGGAATATATAAGACAAGTGGAAAATGAAGCGGACATGCTGGTGGCAGAGGTGCTAGAAATAAAGGATGGGCTTATAGTGGCTTCGAGAGTTTACCACGGTTAGCGGGGTTAAAAAAGTGTGGCACGGTATTTTATGTAATCATAAAAACGACTTAAAAAATCTGATTTTATGAAAGCAAGGAACATACTATACATGCGCAAAAACAAGGCTAGAAAAGTATTTGCAAATGCTACCCGCTTTGACCTGGGAACCTTTCTGAAAGCTACTTTTGAACTAAGCCAGAGTCGCGTAGTAAAAAATCATATTCAATCAACATTACAGGAACTTACAGGCTGGCAGAGGCTTACTGCTTAATTGAATTAAGCAGTAGCGCCCTGTCCTTCCTTTTAGTTTTTAGTAATCTGCTGCTGATATACTGTCTGGTTGTCAGCATCGCATAGCCGGATGAAGTAATTGCCCGGCGCGAGTTTTTCCAAAGAAATAATTTTACTGTTTACAGTATCTATTACAAGCTGCCCGGCGGTATTGTATAATCTTGCCCTGGCCGGTGTGTAGCCCGAAATGGTTAAGATATCGCTGGTGGGATTAGGTGAAATAATAATACCTAATGGCTTACGAAGCTTTGCTACTGATGTAGGTACAGGTTTCCAATTTTCATCTGTAGTATATAATGATGCGTTGATGCCATTGTTGGATTCGCAGGAAATGAACAGCTGACCGGAAGAGCGATAAGCAACACCTTCTGTTTGCCATTCAGGTGCAGGGCCCAGTTCTATACGGCGCTTATTGCCCGAAAAAAACATATCCCCACTGAAATCATTCAAAATCCATAAAAACGGACTTGCGTGGCTACGCAAATAGCCTACAAGCACTACTTCATTTTTAACCGGGTCGTAGTCGGCACCCGTTATAAGGCCATTTACCATGTAAGTAGTGTATGGTGTGAGCGCATAAGTGCCCGGTGTCTTGCATACTTTATATACCCTGGTAGCACCATCGCCGCGGTCTTTAGTGAAGAGATACAAGGAGTCACCCTTTGAGAGAACAGACTCACAATCGAAATTGTTGGTGGAGCTGGCTGTGAAACTTGTCTGGTCGGTGTAAGACACATTTATAGCCTGAGCGTTCACATGCACTGTTGTGCCGCTGCCGATATCTTTCTTTGCAATCTTTAATATCTTCAGGTCTTTACGATTGCCATCGTTATTGCCGCAATCGCTGAGATATATGTAATTGCTATCTGCAGTAATGTCTTCCCAATCTGTATTCGGGAAATTATCAACTACAACAGTTTGCAGTGTTGCGCCGGTGGCGGTGTCTACGCTAAAAAAATCCTGCGGGTTACCGCTGTCATTATGTGTCCAAAGTTTACCATCTGTAAATACGAGACCTGATGACTCTGAAATATCGGGACCAAAGTATCCTTTAAGTGTGGGGGTATCACGCGTCAGCGGATATATGCATGAACCATCGTTGATGGTAGCGTGCATGTCGTAATTGCTGGCAGCCGGATCGGTACAGCCGCTTTGTGCATTTGATAATATTGGCGCAGCGCTACACAATGTGACAGCCACCAAAGAAGAAAAGAACAGGCGCATTAAAATATGATTAAGTGCGCAAAAATACAGGGCTGTAATACTACAAAAACAGCACAGCTAAAGTGTAACAATAAGATAATGTTTTGATAACCTACTGAACACCGTATATCTTTTTCATAAGATAGAAGTATGCATTGTGATGATGGTGCATGAAAATGTTGGTGGTATTGTTGGTAAAATGATTATAGTAATCATCATCCGGCTGTAATATAACCGGTGAGCCTGCACGAACAAAGTTATTGCTGTTGGTATAAGCAGGTGGCTGATACCCAGGCATATACTTCTTTGTCATTTTACCGGCTGCCCTGCCCAGGTATTTTTCAAAATGACGTTGTGCTTTGCGCGTTGGCTTATCTAACTGATTGAATGCATGTAAGAGAAATAGACGGACGAAAAACTTTTTTTGTTTGCGCAAAAGTTTGCGGGCATTAGTAAATGGGTTGAGTACATTAAAATCATTTACCGTTTGTACAGCAAATGGCACTTCAGGCACCCAGTCTGCAGCGTTTACTATGGTGTAGCCCCATCCATCGCGGGTAATAAATTCGTAATCGTAGGCATAGTATTGATTGCCCGGCTTAGGTGCTGCGCTGCAATAGGTTTTTATCACCAGGTCGCGCGGCAGCATATTGGCCTGTTGCTGATAATAAATATAGGAGCGAAGCAAAAAAGCAAGACCTGCACCCTGGCTATGACCAGTGATAATAATTTGCCTTACTCCCCTGGCATAATACTCATGTATTTTCTGCTCTATAGTAGGCATAAGACTGCCAACACCTACTGCCCAGCCAACATGGACCATAGCCTTGGGGTCTGCTGCGAATTTATAATTGAATACATTGCTATCGCTTATTTTAAGTGTACCAGTGGCGGGTATCATAGCGGCGTAAAAATTTTCGAGCCAGCTGGTGAGCGTGCCGGTAGTGCCCCGAAGATTTATAAGCATTGTTTTATTATCATCCTTCAGCCAGAGATGCCAGCAATTGTCAAGTCCAACTACCGGAGAAGTATAGGCCAAGTGATAATGGCCCTGCTGCGGGATTTTATTAGCTCTCTTAATAGAATCTACTTTGGTGCCTGACATGTGCAATACCTCGATAAACTCGGAAGGATCGAAACCCGGCTTAAGATCTTGTGCTAATAAGGTGATGCTGAAAAGGGTAAAGACGACAAACAGAAAAGAAAAATGCTTCATAAATGATAGTTGTACCTGTGCTAATAATAAAAAAGTAAAGTGCTTATGAATATAAAAATGCTACCATGAACTTTTGAAACAAATTAATAAAAGGATTGTTTAAACCTTTGAACTGCGGTGGATAAATATTTTTGAGCTTTTCTTTATCGGAGCAAAAGCATTCAATTATATTTGTTTCCATACTATATAAATCGTGGGCGTACAAAGAAAAAGTACTCTTTTGCTTGTTTCCCTTCTTTGTATGTCGTTAGCAACGCAGCTAAGAGCGCAGTGCCGCATACAAGGGAAAATAACAGATAAAAGCGGTAAGAGCATAATACTTTCAACAGCAGTATTACTAAACAAAACAGACAGCAATATAATAGCTACCGCGGAAGCAGACAGTGCGGGTAACTACTCCATTAGCTGTGCGGGACTGAGAGACATTCTTCTTAAAGCTACAGCGCCGGGCTATACAGCACAAACTATAAGAGTAGCAGAAACAAATACACGATTTGATTTTGTGCTGGATGAGAATACGAAGGCACTTGCAAGTGTAACCATTACCGCTCAAAAGCCACTGATAGAGCATAAAGCGGACAGGATCATATATAATGTGGAAAGCAGCGTAGCCGCCGATGGCAGTGACGCTTACGACCTGCTGAAAAAAGTGCCGGGTGTAACGGTGAGTAAAGATGTAATAGGGATAGCGGGTAAAAGCAGTGTGATGGTGATGATAAATGAAAAAACTGTAGAAATAGATGGAGAAGAACTGGCGGCTGTATTGAAGTCTATTGGCTCTGATAATATATCGCGGATAGAAGTTATTACAACACCGCCTGCAAAGTATGATGCAGAGGGCAACTCAGGTATCATAAACATAATTACCAAAAAGGCGATTGATGATGGACTAAGCGGGAATATAACTGCAGGCTACAGACAGAATTCAATGGGGGCACCATTTACGGAAGGTGCGTTTAATTATAAAAAAGGTAGCTGGGATGTATATGGTAATGGGAATATTATGAATACCAACTGGAAGCCGGTGGAACAATACACAGCATTTTATCCTACAGAAAGACTGGAGCAAAAAAATAATATTACGAACCAGTTTCCATGGGGCAGATGTCAATTGGGTATTGATTACAAGCTCAATAAGAATAGCACTATTGGCCTCCTGTATACGTATGGGACGAGTGATCCACAAAGCAATGAATTGATCAAAGCGGCATTCTATAATAAATACAACGTAATAGATTCAATAGTTAGTACAGGTGCACATACTAACGAGAGCGGACGAAGGAATGTGCTGAACCTGAACTATGAATGGCGTATAGATAGCAGCGGAAAAAAGCTGAATGTTGCTGCTGACTATTTTACAAGAAAAGGGAGGAAGACACGTGACTTTACAACAACCGACAATTATGGCGATGGCAGCGCAACGGGCATAGCAAGTATTGATAGAAGCATAGGAACACAAGTAGTGGACATAGAATCTATAAAAGCTGATATGGAATGGCCTACAGCACTTGCAAATATTTCGTTTGGCGGCAAGGCATCTATGGTGCATAATACAAGTGACAATACGTTTAAATACCTGGAAGGCAGCGAGTATATAACTGACCCCGGAAAGACGAACCAGTTTGACTATAAAGAGAATACACAAGCGCTATACCTGAGTGCTAAAAGGACTTACAAAGCATGGGAATTGCAGGCAGGGCTGCGCGGCGAGTACACGCAAACAACAGGATACTCGCCTACTATGGGACAAAGTAATGTCAATAATTATTTTAAACTATTTCCTACAGTGTATATACAATATGCAGCAAGCGAAGACCATAGCTTCCGCATCAGCTATAGCAAGCGTATAGACAGGCCGGACTTCTGGTTGTTGAATCCTTTCAGGTATTACAGCACTACAAATTCCTATACTGAAGGAAATCCATTTCTACAGCCATCTTACAACAATAACATTGAGCTGTCATACACGCTTAAATCGAACTATACGTTTACATTGTACACGCAGATACAGGATAATGTGTATACGCAGGTACTGCAGGTAGATACTATAAACAGCGGCTTGTACTTCCGAATGGCAAATGTGGGCAAGAGTGTGAATTATGGTTTTACCAGCAATGGCAGGTTTGAACCTACTAACTGGTGGGAAAGCAATGTGCAGCTTACCGCTTACTATGGGACCTTCAGCTCTGCATACTACAATGAATTGCAGGCTTCAAAGTACAGTAAGTCAAGCTTTAGCATAAGTGTTAATAACAGCATATTCTTGAATGAAAACAAGACATTGCTGGCTGAGGTGAATTTTGTTTACCAGGCAAACCAGCAATCTGCTTTTGATATGGAGTATGCTGCAGGCAACCTGGATATGGGCATAAAGGCTATGTTCTTTAATAAGCGACTAATAGTAGCATTGGAAACAGCGGATATACTGGCTACAGACAGAACACAACTGAAAAATCTTTATAATCAATCGCTTACCAATAACTATGAAGATGAGCGGGAACTGCGATTTTCGCTAAGCTATAAATTTGGTAAAAGGCATGGCACCGATGAGGAAAGGGAGCAGAAGGTAAGTGAGGAAGAAAAGAGGGCAAAATAAGCTTCTGATAGCTGACAATTTGACAAGTTGAGCCTGTTTGGAACATGCATTGATGGGTATAGAATGAATATTTAAAAATTATTATAAACTATGCAAGAAAAGGGTACGATTTCCATTCATACGGAGAATATTTTCCCAATTATTAAGAAGTTTTTATACTCTGATCATGAGATCTTTTTGCGTGAGCTGGTGTCTAACGCCACAGATGCAGTGCAGAAAATAAAAAGACTGGCGGCGCTGGGCCAATATAACGGCGCACTGGGCGAACTGAAAGTGAAGGTAGCTTTTGATGCTGACAAAAAGACCATTACCATATCTGACAACGGTATAGGCATGACGGCTGAAGAGATAAAGAAATATATAAACCAGATAGCATTTTCAGGCGCTACGGAGTTCATGGAGAAATTCAAGGAATCGAAAGATGCGAATGAGATAATAGGCAAGTTTGGTTTGGGCTTTTACTCTGCCTTTATGGTGGCCGACCAGGTGGAGATACAAACGCTTTCTTACCAGGAAGGTGCGGAGCCTGCACGCTGGATATGCGATGGCAGCACAGAATTTGAAATAACTGAAGGTAACCGCACAGAAAGAGGTACAGAGATAATACTACATGTGAACCAGGAATCGGAAGAATTCCTTGATAAATTCAGGCTGGAAAGTATTTTAAATAAGTACTGTAAGTTTTTGCCTATACCTATACAGTTTGGTACCAAAACAGAGCAGGAGCCGGATGGTGAAGATGCCGATGGCAAGCCAAAATATAAATCAGTAGAGGTTGAAAATATAATAAACGATACCAACCCGATATGGACAAAAGCGCCTACGGAACTGAAGGACGAGGACTATCTGAATTTTTACAAAGAGCTGTATCCTTTCTCCGAAGACCCTTTGTTCTGGATACACCTGAATGTAGACTATCCTTTTAACCTGACGGGTGTATTGTACTTCCCTAAGGTGAAGAATGATTTTGAACTGCAGCGTAATAAGATAAAACTATTCTCACGCCAGGTATTCATTACTGATGAGGTGAAGGATATAGTGCCGGAATTCCTGATGCTGCTGCATGGTGTGATAGACTCGCCGGACATACCGCTGAACGTATCGCGCAGCTTCCTGCAGGCTGATAGTAATGTGAAGAAGATAAATACTTACATCACTAAGAAGGTTGCGGATAAACTGAGTGAACTGTTTAAAAAAGATAGAAAGAGCTACGAAGAAAAGTGGAGCGATATAGGCCTGTTTGTGAAATATGGTATGCTGAGTGATGATAAGTTTTATGAAAAGGCTAAAGACTTCGTGCTACTGCAAAACACAAAGAAGGAATACTATACGCTGGAAGAGTATAAAGAAAAAACACAAGGCAACCAGACAGACAAAGACGGTAAAATAGTGTACCTATACACGAATGATGCAGCAAGACAGGATGCATTTATACAGTCTGCCAACAAGAAAGGATATGATGTGCTGCTGATGGACTCGCCAATAGACAAGCACTTTATTGGCCACCTGGAACAGAAGCTAGACAAGATAGCGCTGAAGCGTGTAGATGCTGATGTGATAGACAAACTGATAAACAAAGAAGATGCTGTAGCCCATGTGCTGACAGAAGAAGAAACTAATAAAGTAAAAGACATCTTCAATAAGGCAATAAATAAGGCTACGATGCATGTGGAAGTAGAAAGCCTGAGCCCTGATGACCTACCAGTAACTGTGACCATGGATGAGTATATGCGCCGCATGAAAGACATGGCTAAAATGGGTGGCGGCATGAGCTTCTACGGCAGCCTGCCTGACAGCTATAAGGTAGCTGTAAATGGCAACCACAAGCTGATAGCACGTATATTGAAGACTGAAGACGAGGCAGTACAGGCACAGCTTGCCAAGCAAAGCTTTGATCTTGCATTACTATCGCAGGGACTGCTGACCGGGGCGGACCTTACGGAGTTTGTGAACAGAAGCGTGAGTTTGATATAAGATAACATACTAATAAAAAAATAGCGCCTCGAAAAAGGCGCTATTTTTTTACCTGAGCATAATGACATGATAAGAAAGCCCATCACCAGCCAGCACAGCCTTAGTGCCTGGTGGTAGCTGTTTTATATCTTCTTTAATATGCTTCATGTCGTTAATTGCATATACCCTGGTCTTCTGCCCTGTCTTAAATGCGGGATATGTTTTTAATACCCAGTCGCCGGGTATGGTGGTAAAATCAGGATAGTTAGGTGTATTCTCGTAAGGATATGCGACGCCGGGGGTGATGAGTATTGGCAATTTATGTTCCTGGGCAAATATTATGGCATTTTCAGTATTCACATAGATGGCCAGTTTCTTTGTGTGTTCATCGCTAACTATAGCAGTGATGAATGAAATGAAAACGTTTGATATAAGGCCAATGTATAGAAGCGCAGATATACCAATGGCTATTTTCCTTCTTAGCGGTCTTAGCTTTAGCTGGCTTATAAAGTAGATAATGAGCATTGCTATGGAAGGAACGGTAAAGGCATTGAGGCGGGACTCAATTGGTAATTTGCCCAATGCAAATAATGCTATGGTGAGCAATAATAAAAACACGCTGTATATACGCAATGATTCATTCCTGTCGGGCTTGTGCTTAAGGATAACAGTGCTGCATTTTATCAGACTAAATATAAAAGATGCAATACCTAATACGGCAAAAACAACTTCGAAGAAATCGCCAGCGCCTACCTGTGCAAAAAGCTCGTAGAAGGCCCTGCCCATGAATGCTATGCTAAAATGAGCAGGCATCATATTCTTTTGCCAGAAGTCTTTCATGCCTCTATCTACCATTACCTGCGACACATCTATTTTATAAAACACAGCGGTGCTTATAAAGCATAACAATAATGGGAACCATACAATGCGTAAGGTCTTAAACTTGTTGATGCCGGGACTTTTTAATAGCCATATGCTGTGTAACGAGATAACGCCAAATACAGGCAGTGCCGCAAGCGGATAGGTATAGCTGAAGAAGGGCACTATGAGAAAACTGATGCAAAGCAGTGCATAGCGCTTTTTTACTGGAGCTTCCAATGCTGCGAGCTTTAATAACTCCAGCAATTGCCATATTGCTACCAGGCTCAGCAATATGTCCATGGTGTATTGCTTTATCTGCACGAAATATTCTGTGAGTGTGAAAGATGATACAAGAATGAGTACAAACAGGAATTTATTGAAATGCTCACGCAGATATATCCTGTTCATAAGCTGGTAAGACAAAAGGATTGTACAGGTGCCTACAACGAAGGATGGGAAACGCAGGGTGAAATAACTATAATGAAATGGTGCTGTAAAGGCTTTTATGAGTTCAAGATATACGCGGGGGAACTGCTGCATATAATCGAGCGGGCCCCATAGAGTAATGACATTCTTGTATTTGAGATTGTAAATAACCCGCCATTCATCTACCCAAAAAGGTTTTATCTGCACCAGTACTACTGCTATGCCATAGCAGATCATAAATATCAATGTCATTAGGGTAGCATACCTGATGATCTTTTCAGGGTCCTTAAATTTTAATTGCATAGGTAATGCTGCTGCATGGGCTAAAGCCTGTAATATAACTATGGATGACCATAACAAATAGTTAAATGAAAATTTTAATCCATTTATAATTTTGAGGCTCAAAAAAAAATATTTGGAAAATTGAAAAAGCTGCATATATCTTTGCAGCAGTTCTTTTAAGTGATGCTTATCAAGAAAGGCAGAGGGTAATGGCCCAATGAAGCCTTAGCAACCTCCCCGGCGTAAGCCGAGAGCTGGTGCTAATTCCATCCCGGGAATAACGGGACAGATAAGTCAGATGCAATAGTTTGCTGATAAAACGCTTATGCGTTTCCAAATAACTGAAGCTCCTCTGATTTTATCGGTGGAGCTTTTTTATTTTGACTAATGTCAGCATAAAGAAGCGCTGCTGGTAATCTTTTTTGATAAGTCGTTGCGTAATGGAATCTCTAAAACATTCGTAAACAACAAAAACAAAAAAGATATGAGCAACGCTACAGAATTAATCCACAGCATTCCGGTTGATCCGCTGACAGGTTCAATTTCGGTTCCCATTTACCAGACATCTACCTTCGTGCAGGAAGCGCCAGGGGTGAACAAGGGCTATGATTATGCCCGCAGTAATAACCCTACCCGCGCTACGCTGGAAAGCATAATAGCCAAACTGGAAGGCGGTGCAACAGGTGCAGCATTTGCCAGCGGCCTGGCAGCTATAGACGCCGTGGTAAAGCTGCTGCAAAGCGGTGATGAGATACTGGCAGTGGATGATATATACGGCGGCGCGTTCCGTTTGTTCACACACATCTACCAGAAGTTTGGTATCAAGATCACTTATGTAGATACTACAGATGTAACTAATGTAATTGACGCAATAACGCCGCAGACAAAGCTGATATGGCTGGAAACACCTACCAACCCTACGCTGAAGGTGAGCGATATAGAATCAATAGCCAAGGTTGCGAAGCAAAACAATATACTGCTGTGTGTGGACAATACATTCGCATCTCCTGCATTGCAGCAGCCTATAAAGCTGGGTGCTGATATAGTGGTGCACAGCGCTACGAAATACCTGGGCGGGCACAGCGACCTGATAGCAGGCCTTGTAGTGTGTAAAAATCAGGAACTGGGCGACCAGATAAAATTCATACAAAACGCAAGCGGCGGCATCCTTTCACCAAATGACAGCTGGTTGGTGATACGCGGCGTGGAAACACTGCACCTACGCGTACAGCAGCACTGCAAAAATGCACAGGCTGTAGCAGAATTCCTGGTAAGCCACCCTGCGGTAGATAAGGTTTACTATCCGGGATTGAAGACGCATCACAACCATGATATAGCTGCAAAGCAAGCCAGTGGCTTTGGTGGTATAGTAACCTTTACCCTGAAAGAAGATACAGAAGCAG
>JAFDXS010000280.1 GCA_018267795.1 Bacteroidota bacterium
CCGCCTGCTGGAAATAGTGCATCCGGAATATCTGTACATGGGCCAGAAAGACTACCAGCAATGCATGGTGGTAACTGAACTATTGAGGCAGATGCACCTGGATAAAAAAGTGCAGATGATCATTTGCCCTACACAAAGGGAAGCTGATGGTCTTGCCATGAGCTCCCGCAACAGGCGCCTCACAGAGCCGCAACGCGCTCTGGCTGGCCTTATTTATCAGTGCCTGGTATCTATCCAGAGCAAATCAGCGACCGATAAGTTTGAAATTGTAAAGAAAGAATGCCTGGACTTGTTCGCAGAAAAAGGTTTCGAGCCGGAGTATGTAGCCCTTGCTGATGCCCGCGATCTCAAACTTTTAGATGAGTACGATACCGCACGGCCAATGGTAGCCCTCATAGCAGCCAAAATAGGCAGCATTAGGCTTATAGATAATATGCTGATAAACCAGGCTTAAAAAGTATAATTCAGCCCTAGCCCATTATTGGTCACGCATACACCTTCCAGCAGCTTATACCATTTACCATTTCGTTTCTGGTGAGAGGCAAACATAACATTATCAAAAACAAAGAGAAAAGCTCCCTGCAGCACCAGCGATTTGCCAAAGCCGCGCCATATAGCCGGGCTATGGCTGGTATTGTCGCCATGCAGCCATAGCAGGGCACCGGTACCCATGTACAGCACGTCCAGCCCCTCATTTATCAGGTACAGCCTTTTAGTGCCTTCATATCGCTGCAGTAGTTTGCTACAGCTTAGCTTTTCCTGTAGTTCCTTTCGGCTGCCTGCATAGCCCATCACAGCTATACCCGTATTTACCACACCCCATATTGCATTCATCTCATGAAAAGCTTTCCATTCCTCATCCTTTGCAGCAAAATAACCTATTCCGCCTGCAGCTATATTTGCTACTCCCCAGGCACCCAATACCTTCATGCCATGTTGGTTAGTTTTAATTCTTGCCTTATTAAGCACTTGTGCCGAATCAGAGAACACGCTTCCCTGCGCATATAATAATCGGGAAGAGAATATTAAGATTAAAAATAAAACCGGTCCCATTGCTTTCATAGTAAACGCTTTATACACACAATAAACGAAAGTTAGTGTGAATTGGGCTGAAATCAGTTTAATTCTGTATGTATTTTTTATATCTTGCAAGCCAATTATACCCAATGAAAAACCTTATTAGTCCGCTGCTGCTAAGCATAGCTCTGTTCTTTGTTTTCACTCCTGTTGCGAAAGCCACCCACGCTGCCGGTGCAGAATTAACCTATGTTTGGAAAAGTGATTCTACCTATACACTCATTTACCATTTTTACAGAGATTGTGTTGGGGTGCCAACTCCCAGTGACATAACTATATGTTATCGGAATACTTGCGATTACTATAGCAATACGATTCACTTAGCAAAAACAACCTATATTGATGCTGGTCGGCCGAATGGTTCTCAGGTTTTGGTGGGATGTCCTTCCTATCCTACTGTATGCAATGGGGGAACAGTGCCAGGTTACGAAGAATGGTGGTACTCAGGGGATGTCACGTTGCCATCGCGTTGCGATCAATGGATTTTTTCCCATTCAGAATATCAACGGAATGCAGCAATAAAAAATATCACCGCAGATTACTTATACGTTTCAGCTACGCTTAATAATAGGGTAGCTCAGGGTAATTCCTCTCCTTACTTTACAGTTAAGCCTGTACCTTATGTATGTGACAATATTCCTTATACATATTCCAATGGACCAATAGATAACGATGGAGATTCGCTATATTTTGAGTGTATTACGCCAATGACTGCCAATGCTGATTGCGATACGCCATACAATGAAACTTATTTGACAGGCTATGATTTGGTTAAAAATCCACTTGCTTGCGATAGCACTTTTACTTTTAATAATACCACTGGTAATATGTCATTTACGCCTGCTTTATCAGGAGCGTATATCCTCACCGTAAGGGTCTCGGAATATAGAAATATTAGCGGCACATGGACAAAAATAGGCTCAGTTATGCGAGACATTCAGGTGGTGGTATTAAGTTGTAACAGCACCACACCTGGTTTTCAGTTAATTGATTCAACCACCTATGGCCTATCAAAAAGAGGGAATATTTATTACGCCTGTGCTAATGTTCCTTTTGGTTTTCATTTCAATATTAAATCTTCTGATACGGGGGCAAAACTTGTTACAACAGACAATCACACGATTCTTGGTGATACAGTTATCTATACCCATACCTTTGCCGATTCTGTCTCTGGCTTTGCAAAATGGACTAGCGCTGTAGTGGATTCAGGTTTAAAGCTTTTCCTGTTTACTGCTAAGGATTCTTCCTGCCGCGGCCTATCTTATCTTCCGGTTCCGGCCACTTTTGTAGTGCCGGTATATATAATACCACGTCCTGCAATACATTATGATACAACCCGAATTTGCCCGGCTGATTCAGTGTCTTTAACGGCGGTTGGCGGTAGCGGATTTATATGGAATGTGTTATCTGGCGGATCTCCACTTAGCACTTTAAGTTGCACTTCTTGCAAAACAACAGTTGCCCGACCTGTCGTAACCACTAGTTATACAGTAAATGCTAGTGGCTTGGCTGGCTGTAGATCACATGACACTATAACGGTACATGTAAAGCCCGCTGTCGTTCCATCTGTCTCTATCACTGCACTACCGGATCATGTAGTAAGTATGGGCGCTGAATATGTGTTTATTTCTACGGCCACAAATGTGGGGACGAAACCTGCTTATCAATGGTATGTCGATGGCAATGCTCAGACATTAGCAGAATTTTATGATTTTATATGCACAGACCCTCTTACAGACACAGATGTGGTCAGTGTCGTTGTGAAAAGCAATGCAACTTGTGCATACCCCTTTACAGATACAGCCTACATTCGTCTTTTACCTGAAAGAACGTCTGTTAATAGCATATCAAATAGTGACAAAACATTGTGGCTCTACCCCAACCCCAACGGAGGCAATTTCACACTTACTGCCTATATAGGCAATTCAGTCAACGAGGCAACTGTTGAAATAATAGACATAGCCGGTCGCTCAATTTATCGGGAAGCAATACCTGTTAGCAACGGAAAGATCAGCAAGCACATCGCCCTGAAGAATAACATACCTTCTGGCAGATATACACTGTATCTCCGAAGCGGCAATACATCTAAAAGTATTTCTTTCACCCTTCAGAAATAATATCGTTTCATCATAAACTACCTTATATGAAAAAGTTTATTCAATTCATTGTCGTTTGCTTCACATGTTGCCTTGCTTTTCCGTTTCAGTCAAGAGCTTCCCACGCTGCCGGGGCTGAACTCACTTACGTTTGGAAAAGCGACTCTACCTATACTGTCATTTACCATTTTTACCGAGATTGCTCGGGTATCCCCACTCCCGATAGTATATCTATATGCTATTACAACACCTGTGATGGCATTACGCATTCTACTTTTCTAAAGAAAACAACGCTTATACACGACAGTCTGGCCAACGGAACAGATTTATGGACATACTGTCCATCCTACCCCGACCTTTGCCATGGAGGAACATTGCCAGCTTACCAGGAATGGTGGTACGCAAAAGATATAACCTTACCTGTTCGCTGCAGCAAATGGGTTTTTGCTCATACGGAATCCGCCAGAAATGGTTCGGTCAAAAATATTACTCCGGATAATTTATACGTAGAGGCCACTTTGAATAATGAGTTGGCCCAGGGCAATTCATCTGCATTTTTTTCTATTAAGCCGGTCATTACTGTTTGCATGGGTGTGCCTTACACCTATTCTGAAGGACCAATGGATGTAAACGGAGATTCACTCTATTTCGAAGCCGTTACACCACTTACCTCAGGTACAGATTGCGGCCCTTCAAGCGCAGAAACATATCTCACTGGCTATAGTTTGCCCACCAATCCATTGCCTTGCAGTGGTACATTTGTAACAGATCATAGCAAGGGACAAATGACCTTCACTCCCAACATGACGGGGCAATATGTACTGGCTGGCCGAATTACAGAGTATAGGTACATTCATGGCTCATGGCAGGCTATCGGCCAGGTAACGCGCGATATGGTTGTATTCATTGGTAGTTGCTCTATCCAGCCGGCTACTATATCTGCTAATGTTAGCGATACTGTTTTCCACACTTGTGCTGCCAGTTCTGTAGGTTTTTGTTTCGATGTTAAAGGCGCGGATACATCCGCCAGG
>JAFDXS010000281.1 GCA_018267795.1 Bacteroidota bacterium
ATAAATAGTACATAGCTTGCATGTAGGTAGTAATAACAAATGCTAATGCTACACCCGGTAGACCAAGCCATTTATACAGCGGGTATATTAAGAGACAAGCCAGAACTATATCCAACACTGCACCGATGTTAATAATTGCACCCTTATGTTGATTTTGCAGTGCTGTGGTAAAACTATATGCCCTAAGTGGGATAACCAATATAGATATGAGAAAAATGGGTACTGAAGCAAGGTATTTCTCAGAAAGCAGAACACCAAATAACTCGTACCGGAAAAACATAAGAAAAAGAAACAACGGGAAAACAATACATGAAAGCATTTTTGCCGACTGATTGAGCAACTTTAACGTATGTTCCTGCTCATTTTCTTTTTTTACTGTGGCTAATTGTATAAGTATGGCACTGCCAGCCGCACTAAGTATAAGAGGCAAAAATGGAATATTCATTGCGCCATTATAATATATAGCAGACATAGAAGCTATAAGCACAAGAGACATTATGAACTTGTCAACCCAGTTAAAGAGCACTTGTAAGACATCGTACAAACCAAGATGTAACCATAGGGAGCGTACATCTTTCAGTGTAACATTTTGTTCGGTTGGTGTATCAAGATGCTTTTTAACGTTGGCATTTGTAATGAGCGCATATAGCATCAACCGTATAGAAGTAATTAACAACAAGGATAAGAACAAAAATTGCAGTGGCAATTCGTAGTACAGGAAAGCAAAATGCAGTAGCGTAAAGATTAACGAATAAAGGAAACTGATACTAACAAGTGCTTTAAATTTTTTAAAAACTATTAACGCGGATTCCAGGATAAAAGACAAGGAATAGCTGAGTAGAAAAAATAATGGGATGATGAAATTGAGCTGTAATGCACGAAACTGGAGCAAAGCGAATACGCCTGCAAATAACAGCAACCAAAGACTGTAAATGATATAATGTTTTGCCTGCAGGCTGGTCATTAGCCTTACCATAAAAGATGGTGAATAGGTAATAACAAATACGTGAATACCAAAACAAGCGATAGGAAAAAGCACATTTAGCTGTATCCAGAAATTTTGATACAAGCCATACGTATTTTCAGCAAGGTTTCGTGAGAAAATAATAAGTACCAGTGTATTTGCCAGCGAAGGAAAAAACCTTGTAAGGAAAATAGACAGGGAGTTGCTAAGTAAAGCCTTACTTTTTATTTCCTGCGAATGACTCACACTCTGTTTTGTTTAAGTGTTTAATGATCTTCGCAGGATTACCTGCTATAACACAATACCCTTCGGGGAAACTTTTTGTTACTACCGCTCCTGCACCAACTATCGTAAAATCACCTAATACTGTACCGGGCAGAATTACCGCCCCCATTCCCAGCCAACAAAAACTACCAATTTCTATTGGCGTTGATGGCACCTGTAAATCATTATTTATGGGATCATGATTTACGGATATGATACCTACATTGGGCCCGATATTAGTATAGTCACCAATTTTTACTCCATTACTGGCATTTATGTATACACCGGGAGAATCGCCGGGGTATGTGTCCTTGCCCCTCGTAATCCGTTCAGGGCAATGTATGGTGCTGGTATGATGTATTGCCCATTTTACCGCAGCATTCTGCCTTAATATTTTCCTGAAAAGAAAATCGGTAAGATAAAAACCAATACTCATCTTCTTCCTCAATCGGAATACTTTTCTTACCGTATTTGAGGAGTCATTACTCATTATTTCTTTTCTTCTGGCTTATTACTATTTCTATACAGTTGAAAAAATGCACCTAAACAAACTCCTATAATAAGGAAGCTACTGATAATAGCAATAGTCTTACCTGTCTGGTAACTCTTCGGCCTGAAATGGAATTCTATAGTATGCTTACCTGCGGGTATTTTTATAGCACGCAGCACATAGTTAGCTCTCATAATAGGTGTTTCTTTACCATCCACATAAGCTTCCCAGCCATGCGGATACCAGATGTCTGAAAATACAGCGAGACCATCCTTGCTATTGCTGGAAGTAAAAGAAAGATCGTCAAGGCCATATCTTGTAAGCTTTATAGCTGCAGCGCTGTCTTTACCAAATGTATAGGTACCAAACGCGTTTTTGAAATCGTTCCTGATAACAGCGGTAGTCTTAGGATTGAATGCATTTGGTACAATCGCAGTATCGCCCAGGTTATTAGCATTTAAGGAAAGCATTTCTTCATCTGCCGTATTTACCCATTTCACATCATCTACAAACCAGGCATTACCGCAAGCATCCGGATTAGGCCTGGCAGCTGCCTCACCATTAGGGCCAGCCGGTAAAATGAAATATTTGGTATTTAGCATATTCAACACCTGAGAATTGAACTTGCCTGCCTGCTGACTTATCTGCACATCTATCAAGTCCTGGTAAATTTCCATTTTAGCAGGGCTGTAACCACCTACACACTTATGAAAATAACATTGTACCGCGTCATTATATGTATTTACACTTAGATCTAACACACGATAATAAGGATCAGGGTCAGCATTTATTTGTTTGTCAACCGTGCGTGGTTCAAATTTGCTATCATAGTCGCTTGAATCTACATACGCATCATTATTGAGGTAACGCACGTCTTCTGCCATTAAATCTACAGCTATTAGTAGCCCCAGGCCGCCTATCAATATTGGCGCTTTTATTTTATTCTTTGAGTAAGCCCAAAGAAGGCCACCTGCCAATATTATGTAAAGGGCACTTGTTAAGCCGCTCTTTGTAGCTGCCGAAGCTCTGTCTTGCTGAATAGCCTTTACAAGTTGATTACCAGCTTCCTGGTTATTGAACATTTTTCCATACTGCTGCGCCATCCTTGCATCGCCATCATTATCGCGAAATGAAAAGAACATGCTGCCACCTACGCCCAACACAAGGCATAGGCCGACGGTAATGATACCAGCAGTTTTTACTTTTCTCCAGATTTCTTCACTGCTAAGTTTACCACTTATTATGTCGTTTACAGCCCATATTCCGAGTATAGGGAATAACAGTTCCGGTATTACCATTATCATAGCAGGTGTACGAAACTTATTGTACATAGGTAAGTGATCAAAAAGGAAATAATTAAATGTCGGGAAATGTTTACCCCATGACATAACAGTAGCTAATATGCATACTGCCAATATCCACCACTTATTGTGATTTTTAATAACTAAAAGCCCAAGCACAAAAAGGAAACATATAATAGCTCCGTAATAAACAGGACCCGACATAATAGGCTGAGGCCCCCAATATAATGGAATATGCTCTGCAAATTGTGTAGCCTGGTCATCTGAAACACCGCTTTTGGTGAGAAAATCGTATGTATTGGAACTAGTACCAACATTTTCACTATTAGAACCTCCGTACAACTGTGGTATAAGCATACAAAAGGTTTCGCCAATGGCATTACTCCACATAAAGGCATAGTCTTTATCCAGACCGCCATTAGTTTTTCCTTTCTCGTGATTCAAGGTAAGCTGGCTGCTGCCGCCGCGCATTGTTTCATTTGTATATTCCTTTGTAGTAAGCAAACCCGCCATTGTAGTACCAAGGCTTGCTGCAGCTATAATGGCTATAATAACGGAAGAAATAATAAACCCTTTGATTTTACCTTCTTTAGCTGCAGCAATAAATTGACCAACAGCAGCAAAAACAAATATAATTCCTGTGTAATAGACGATTTGCCAGTGATTGTTTGCCAGCATAAGAACATATGATATAGCAAACAGTGGAATACCCGTCCACCACTTCTGCTTGTATAAAAGCAGGAAACCGGCAATTACTGCAGGTAAATAATCAAGTGCAAACAATTTTGTTTCATGTCCTGCTATTATTAGCTCTATATTATAAGTTGAGAATGCATATGCTATCGCCCCTATTACTGCCAACCATTTATTTACATTAAGAGTGCGCATGAATATGAAAAAGCATAGCATAGCTATAAAAAGGAAATATGCGGGCTTTCCAAGAAGTGTAAGTACGCGCTGAATATTAGATATATAATTAGCACTTTCAGGTACGTAAATAGTGTAGGTAGGCATACCACCAAACATACTATTGGTCCAAAGCGTATTTTTCCCGGTAGAATCGTGATAGGCCATTGCTTCGCGTGCAGCACCTTTCCAGCTCACAACATCTCCCTGGTAGAGGACTTTGCCCTGCAGCTGGGGATAACAGTAAATAAGAGCAAGAAGAACAAAGCCAAGAAT
>JAFDXS010000282.1 GCA_018267795.1 Bacteroidota bacterium
TATTGGTATATAAAGGTGTAGGGGTAGCTGCTTTGGCAATAGGTCTATGGGTAACATCCATAGGCCTGACACTCATCTATCGCAAACGCCTGATAGTGGCAATGAGATATATGCGCTGGCTTTCTATACTGCTGTTGATAGCTGCACCGGTTATGGCTTTCGCTTTCCCTCATTCTGCCTTTCCTTATGGGGGTGCATGGGGCAATGAAGCAATAGAGTACCTGAATGGCTTTGCCGGACAAATGGGCGCAGGGCTGGTACTGCTGGCTGTAGTTTGCTTCTTTGTTTTTGTAGTATTCGCATTGGACATCAGGCCATTTCTGCAGCGCATGAAACGCAGGGCCAATGCTGTAGCCGCAGCAGTAGCTCCCACCCCGGTAGCCGCAAGTGAAATGCCTGTGGCTGAAGCTATAGAGGCAATCAAAACAAATATAGCAGAAGACAAGCCTGCCGCGAAGGAATGGGATATGACCATGAATGAGCGGCCTGCTAAAACAATAAACGATATCTATGCAGCACCTGCGAATACTATAGAACAGCAAGCAGTTGCACAGGATGTGATGGAAGAAGAGCCATTTGATGAAGAAGTGTATGACGAGGAAGAAGAGGAAGAAATAGCTGACGAAGAAATAGCCCCGATAGAGCTGCCGATAAGTGCTGCTGAAAAGCAGGATGATACAGAGCTTTCTTTTGAAGTGATAACGCAAACAGAGGAAAAGCCCGCTATAAAGCATGGTGACCACATAAGTATAGCAAGCAGCGAACCTTATGCCCCGGAGCTTGACTTACCGGATTATAAATTCCCAACCCTCAACCTGCTGGATGACAGGGCTACGGAAGCCATCTCACTAGATAAAGAAGAGCTTGAAAAAAATAAGAACCAGATAATACAAACGCTACGCAGCTTTGGCATAGAGATACAGCGCATAAGCGCAACAGTAGGCCCTACCGTAACACTTTACGAGATAGTGCCCGCAGAAGGTGTGCGTATATCTAAAATACGCAACCTGGAAGATGATATAGCGCTAAACCTTGCAGCGCTAGGTATACGCATAATAGCCCCCATACCTGGCCGTGGTACGATAGGTATAGAAGTGCCTAATGCGCACAAACAGCTGGTATCGATGAGGGCATTGATATCGAGCGAGAAATTTGTGAATAATAAGATGAGCCTGCCGATAGCGCTGGGCAAGAAAATAGATAATGAAAACTACATAGTAGATCTTGCCACTATGCCGCACTTACTGATGGCCGGTGCTACAGGGCAAGGTAAGTCTGTGGGTATAAATGCTATACTTGTTTCGCTGCTGTATAAAAAACATCCATCGCAACTGAAGTTTGTAATGGTGGACCCTAAGAAGGTGGAGCTTTCTATTTACCGCACAATAGAAAAACATTTTCTTGCGAAGCTGCCGAATGAAGAGGAAGCCATCATTACCGATACCAAGAAAGTGATCAACACGCTTAATGCGCTCTGCATTGAGATGGACAACCGCTATGAGCTGCTGAAGGAGGCCGGTGCGCGTAACATAAAAGAGTACAACGAGAAATTTATAAGCCGTAAACTGAACCCCGAACGCGGACATAAATACCTGCCATTTATAGTGCTGGTAATAGATGAGTTTGCCGACCTGATAATGACAGCCGGCAAAGAAGTGGAAATGCCGATAGCACGACTTGCACAGCTGGCACGCGCCATAGGTATTCATCTTATCATTGCAACACAGCGTCCGTCTGTGAATGTTATTACCGGCACCATTAAAGCTAACTTCCCTGCCCGTATAGCATTTAAGGTTTCTGCCAAAGTGGACTCACGCACGATACTGGATGCGGGAGGTGCAGAGCAACTGATAGGCAGAGGGGATATGCTAGTATCACACGGCAGTGAGCTGCTGCGCCTGCAGTGTGCCTTTGTAGATACGCCGGAAGTAGAACGCATAGTGGACTTTATAGGAAAGCAGCGTGGCTATCCTTCTGCTTTTGAATTACCTGAATATGAAGGAGATGACAGCGATAGTGATAGCAAAGTAGTGGACCTTGTGAACAGGGATAAACTATTTGAAGATTGTGCACGTGTAGTAGTACAAACGCAATCGGGCTCTACATCTATGCTGCAGCGTCGTTTTAACCTCGGCTATAATCGCGCGGGCCGTATAATGGACCAACTGGAAGCTGCAGGTATAGTAGGGCCTGCCATGGGCAGCAAACCACGTGACCTTATTTTTAAGACAGAAGCAGAATTGGAACAGTTTTTGAAAACATTAGATTAACCATTACACCATACCCCATAATAATAGAAGCATTATATTTTTATTAACATCGAACTATTTAGAATTTACAAAAAATGAAGAAAGTACTGACGGTATGTTTATTGAGCCTTTGCTGCGCCGTACAGCCTGCAATGGCCCAGAGTGACGCGAAAGCAAAGTCAATTTTGGAAGCAGTGAGCAAGAAAATCAATAGTCTTAAATCACTGAAAGCAAATTTTGCACTGCACCTGGCAGGTGCAAATGGAAAAGTTAATGAAACTAAAAAGGGAACATTTTTCCTGAAAGGGCCAAAATATCATGTAGTTATTGGCGGACAAGAAATTATTTGTGACAATAAGACAGTGTGGACTTATAATAAAGAAGCTAAAGAAGTACAGGTAAGCAACTATAACCCAAGTGAACAAACGCTTTCTCCTGCTAAATTATTCACAAACTTCTACGATAAGGAATACAGGTATAAATACATGGGAGAACGTAAAGCGAATGGCAAAGCCTGCAACGTAGTGGAACTGACGCCAACTAATAACTCAAAACAATTCTCTAAAGTGGAATTGATGGTAGATAAAACATCTAATACAATAGTAGGTGGTAATATCTGGCAGAAGAATGGTAACAAATACCAGTATGACATCAGCAACTTTAGCCCTAATGCTAATATTCCTGATACTTACTTTTCATTTGATTCAAAGGCTCACCCTGGTGTAGAAGTAGTAGATCTTCGATAATTATCTCATTCTTTAGTAAAACACAAAGGGCAGGAACTATTCCTGCCCTTTGTGTTTTATATAGTATAGTGCTTAGCTTATACCATTTGTCGTTACTTCTTTAGCAATCTTCTTTATCAGGCCTTGCAATACACTGCCGGGGCCTACTTCTGTAAACTCAGTGGCACCATGCTCTACCATGTGCTGCACTGTTTGTGTCCAACGCACGGGAGCTGTAAGCTGGTTGATGAGGTTTTCTTTTATGCGATGCGGATCTATGTAAGGATGTGCATCTACATTCTGGAATACAGGGCAGGTTGGATTATTGAAATGTGTGCTTTCAATGGCCGCCTGCAACTCTTCGCGTGCAGGCTGCATTAACGGAGAATGGAAAGCACCACCTACAGGAAGTATCAATGCACGTTTAGCGCCTGCTGCTTTCATTTTCTCACATGCCTGCTGCACACCTGCTATGCTGCCGCTTATCACTAACTGACCGGGGCAATTATAGTTTGCTGCTACTACTACTTCATCTGTAAATTCTGCACATATTTTTTCCACTACATCATCGGCAAGGCCTAATACAGCCGCCATAGTAGAAGGATTGATCTCGCAGGCACGCTGCATGGCTAATGCACGTTTCGATACCAAACGAAGACCATCTTCAAAAGACAATACTTTATTCGCTACCAGCGCAGAGAACTCACCCAGGGAATGACCAGCAACCATATCCGGCAACAAACCTTCTGTAGTTAAGAATAAGATAACTGAGTGTAGGAAAATAGCTGGCTGTGTTACTTTGGTTTGCTTCAGCTCTTCATCTGTTCCGCTGAACATAATATCTGTGATACGGAAACCAAGTATCTCATTTGCCTGTTCAAAATATTCTTTAGCTATAGAACTTTGTTCGTACAGGTTTTTGCCCATACCTGAAAACTGTGCGCCCTGGCCGGGAAATACGTATGCGTGCTTCATTAAAAATTATTTACGTGGGCGAAATTAAAGCCAATTAAGGCAACGAGCAACATTTGTCATATCAATGACATTATAATCTTTACAAATAAGGGCTATGGCCTGCTTTTTGTAAATTTGCAACACAAGAATATATAAAATATGAATTGGTTAGATCTTACAAATGAGCAGCAGTTGGAGACGATAGTGGAGCAAAGCAAAACGCAGCCTGTTGTTATTTTTAAGCATAGTACCCGTTGTTCCATC
>JAFDXS010000283.1 GCA_018267795.1 Bacteroidota bacterium
ATATCAATGGAGCAGATACAGCAGGTAGCAGATGTGCTTAAAAAGAAAAATAAGATAATTGCCTGCTGGGCTATGGGCTTAACCCAACATAAGAACTCAGTAGATACCATAAAAGAAGTGGTGAACCTACTATTGCTGAAAGGGAGTATAGGCAAGCCGGGGGCAGGCACCTGTCCTGTGCGCGGACATAGTAACGTGCAGGGAGACAGAACAATGGGCATTTATGAAAAGCCTTCTAAAGATTTTCTTGATAAGCTGCAGCATGTGTACGGTTTTGAGCCGCCACGAGAGTGGGGATATGATACCGTAGAATCTATACATGCCATGCATGAAGGGAAGGCAAAAGTGTTTTTTGCAATGGGAGGCAATTTCCTTTCTGCTACACCCGATACCGAATATACTGCTGAGGCATTACGTAAGTGCGAGTTGACTGTGCATGTGTCAACTAAGCTAAACCGCAGTCACCTGGTGCATGGAAAGGAAGCATTAATACTGCCTTGCCTTGGGCGAAGCGATAAAGATATGATGGGCGGCAAGCAGCAATTTGTGAGCTGTGAAAACTCAATGGGTGTGATACAGATGTCGAAAGGTATGCTGCCGCCCATATCGACGCATTTGCTGAGTGAACCTGCCATTATTTGCCGACTGGCTAAAGCAACACTTGGTAGCAAGACAAAGGTGAACTGGGACGTGTATGAAGAGAGTTATGATAATGTGCGTAATGATATTGAATTGACAATACCGGGCTTTGATGACTATAATACCCGTGTGCGTCAGGGTGGCGGCTTTTACCTGCCCAATGGTGCAAGAGATGGAAAGTATAAAACTGAAACCGGTAAGGCAAACTTTAATATAGCAGAGGTTACCATGCCTGCATTGGCAGAAGATGAGCTGCTGATGATGACGATACGAAGCCATGATCAATTTAATACAACTATATATGGGTTGCACGATAGATACAGGGGTGTGCATAATGAGCGCCGCATGATATTTATGAATGAACGTGATATAGTGAATGCAGGATTGAGAGATGGAGAAGTGGTGGATATATATAATGACAGTGATGGTGTGGCCCGGGTGGCGAGAAAATTTATAGTAGTATCCTATAGCATTCCTGAAGGCTGCGCTGCAACATATTTCCCTGAAACAAATGTACTGGTGCCAATAAAGAGTACAGCAGATAAGAGTAATACGCCTACATCAAAATCAATAGTCATAAAGGTGAAAAAACATATTGAGGCCACAAAAAATATAACCATGTAATGCAGCACTTCGAGCTGATTTTTTTCTTTTTGATAATAGCCTTTGTGTATGCGTCTGTGGGGTTTGGAGGTGGTTCCAGTTATCTGGCAGTATTAGCCTTGTATGCATTGCCATTCCAGGAGATAAGGCTAACTGCCTTGTTATGTAATATTATAGTAGTAAGTGGTGGCGTTATTATATTTTTAAGGAAAGGACAGGTGAACTGGCGGAAAATATTGCCGTTAGTGTTGGCAAGCATCCCCATGGCTTATGCCGGAGCGAGGATAAAATTAAGCCAGGATGTGTTTTTTATTATTCTTGGTATTAGCTTACTGATAGCTGCTGTATTGCTGTGGCTAAAGACAAGAAAGAGTAATGATATAACAATAGCTGAAAGAAAATATGATATTGTAAAAGATGCATTGCTGGGCGGCGCAATTGGTTTTTTGTCGGGTATGGTGGGTATAGGCGGGGGAATATTTTTATCTCCATTGCTTAATCTTATGAAATGGGATACGCCGAAGAAAATAGCAGCCACAGCCAGCGTGTTTATACTTGTAAATTCTATATCGGGCATAGTGGGGCAGGTGTCGCAATTGCCAGGCAACATCAATTTTATACGTATCCTGTTTTTGTGTGTTGCGGTTTTTGTAGGGGGACAAATAGGCTCGAATATGGGCGCGGTGAAATTTAATCAACTTGTAGTAAGGCGAATTACAGCGCTGCTGGTATTTGCAGCGGGCATTGAGGTGCTGCATAAACATTTGCATTTTTAGAAAATGGCGGTATATAAGATATTAGCTTTTGGTATAGCAAAAGATATTTTTGGTGGCAGAGCTATAGAAATAGCGCTTGATGAGCGCGCGACTATAGAAAATTTAAGGTCTGCACTGGAAGACAAATATTCAAAATTAAAACAGTTGTCATCTTATATGATAGCCGTAAATGACGAGTATGCTGATGCTGCAAATATAATCAGCACTCATGACGAAATAGCGATAATACCTCCCGTAAGCGGTGGATAAACTGGCAGCATGATAGATATAAACATAACAGAGAAGCCATTGGATGTGCAGGAATGTATAAAGATGGTAATGTCGCCGGATAGTGGCGGTATTGATGTGTTTATAGGAACAGTGAGGAACATGACCAAAGGGAAAAGGGTAGTAGGACTGGAATTTGAGGCATACGAAAGTATGGCTATGAAAGAAATGAAGAAGATAGCAATGGAAATAAAAAGTAGGTGGCCTGTACACAAAATTGTGATACATCATCGCGTAGGTGTTTTGCAGGTAGGTGAAGTGCCTGTTGTTATCGCAGTGTCTGCCGCACATAGAAATGCTGCTTTTGACGCCTGCCGCTATGCTATTGATACACTAAAACAACGTGTACCTATCTGGAAAAAAGAAGTGTTTGAAGATGGCGAGGTATGGGTGGCAGAACATCCGTAATTTATAATTGCTGCCAGGCATTTAAGCCTCCCTCAAGCGATAATACACTAAGCTCAGGCGCTAACTTTTGAATTAGTTTTACAGCTTCTGTACTGCGTTTGCCAGAGCTGCAGTATAATATTATAGTTGTATCGCTGTTAAGCTTTGTAAGCTGTGCTTCTAATTCCTGTAATGGGATATTTATGCCGCCGATATTAAACGTAGTATGCTCTGCGACGGTCCGCACATCTACCAGATGATAAATATTTTGCTCAAGTTCTTTCTTTAGCTGAGTTGCAGATATTGTAGATGTATGTGTAGTTTGAGTCAATTCTGTAATTTCTATTTTTGTTACTATGCCTAGTTTTATGATACGGCTTTGTAATGTTTGCGCATCTAATATTAAAAGCCTGCCTGATAATAGCTCTCCTGTTCCTGAAACGAATTTTATTACTTCATTTGCCTGCATGCAACCAATGATACCTGCAAGTGTCGGTATTACGCCACCATCGGCACAGTTAGGAAGTTGAGCAGCATCTATATTTGGAAACAGATCGCGGTAGTTGGGTGTGCGGCTGCCATCTGTATTAGTTGCATTCCATACGGCAAGATGCCCTTCATACTGATAGATGGCTCCGTAAACAAGTGATTTCCCGGTGAGATAACAGGCATCATTCAGCAGATATTTTGTTTCAATATTATCAGTGGCATCAATAATAATATCGTAGGCTGCCATTAAGCTAACAGCATTTTCAGAGCTAAGTCTAAGATCGAGCGCTGCAATGCTTATCTGTGGATTCTGTTGTTGTAATTTTCGGGCTGCTATTAATGCTTTTTTCTGCCCCGCATCTGCCGGAGTATATAGCACCTGGCGGTGAAGATTGCTTATGGAAACAATATCATCGTCAACTAAGCCAAGCGTTCCAATGCCCGCTGCCGCTAAGTATTGTGCGGCAGGACAACCAAGTCCTCCCATACCCACTATCAATACTTTAGCCTGTAGCAATTTTTGTTGCACTGCAATGCTAAAGTCCGGTAATGCCATCTGGCAACTATATCTCAGCAATTCATCCTGCATGAGGCTGATATTGTTTTTGCTTAATTATTTGTTTGGCCATTTCCATTTCTTCAGGTGTATTCACATTCATCAATACTGTGTGGTCGGGAGATATTAGTATATTAATGTCACTATTTATTAAGGCCTTACGGGGACAAGTTCTTCCTTCTGATAAAAAGGATAAAAGTATCGGATAGCTACGTGGTTCCCATATAGTGATGAGTGGTTCCGGTAATCCGTCGTGCGGGCTTTTGAATGTAGTAGCAACTTTTGTTGTGTCTCTATGCTTTACTAAATATTGAAGTGTATTAAGATCGAGCAGGGGAAGGTCACAAGCCGTTATAAGCCATGCCGCCTCAGGCGCTGCTTTGAACGCAGAGAGTATAGCGCCGTATGGACCCAGGTCAATATAGGCGTCTTCCAGCACTTTATAGTGGC
>JAFDXS010000284.1 GCA_018267795.1 Bacteroidota bacterium
CCGACTCACTTTCCGATAAGGATATTGCATACCTGCAAAAGCAACCCTTTTATGTTTTTGCCTACGATAAGGATACGCTTAGCTTCTGGAACTCAAATATAGTATTAGCAGATTGTAATGCTGCCGGCAAAGGACAGCTCACCGTAATGCATCACCCCGGCGGCATATCGCTGCAGGAATGTATAACGGTGGATAGCCAGCGAAAGCTTACTGTTTTATTTCCCGTCGTTATCCAGTATTCTCTCGAGAATGATTACCTGAAGTCTCACTATGCAGCCGCAGACTATATACCTGTAAGCACACAAATATTATCTGCACCGCAGAACGGTAGCATTGCGGTAAATAGTGCAGATAATAAATTGCTATTCTACCTGCAATTTCACAAGCAGGATATACAGCACTGGCTGCCGGATGCAGCCATGATATGGCTCATCATAGCAGCGCTCTTATTTAGTGCTTCATGGCTACAGCTTATTATCATCAGGCTGGTGCAGCAGCGCTCCCCCCTGTTTGGCTTTCTGCTTACTTTCTTTATACTCGCAGCGCTAAGGGTATTGATTTATATAAAAGGCTTTCCTTTCGGGCTGGAGAATCTCAAATTCTTTTCACCCAGCTTATATGCATCCAGCTGGCTATTGCCCTCCTTAGGCGATATCTTACTGAATGCATTGTCCCTATTATGGTTGGTTGTATTTATAGTAAGGCATACCCCGTACCGAAAACCTTTGTTGCATATAAAAAGTAAAGGTTTAGGTCTGGCAGCTGCTATTTTTTTAATAGGTCTTGTTACAGGCTATTCCTTTGGCTTTCTTAATGTCATCAGGAGTTTGGTGCTTGATTCAAATATGTCATTCGACCTGAGCCATTTTTATTCTATCAATGGTTTCACCATCATAGGTCTTTTCACTATTAGTCTCATCACCGCATTGTCATGCATCATTATTTACCTGCTTAACATCAGGATAAATCTTTTGTTGCATAACAAATGGCTTAAGTATTTATTGTTCCTCGTGGTAGGGGCTATTTTTCTTATCCCTTGCATACGGCTGGATGAGAATTTTTACTATTTCCTGGTACTATGGATACTGTTATTTATTGTACTGCTTGATCTTAAAGCGCTCGCCCCGGTATCAGATCTACTGGCGCCGCACATGGTATTCTGGGCCATTTTCGTTTGTGTGTTTTGCACAGGTGTCTTGTATTATTTCAATCATATAAAAGAAAGAGAAACACGAAAGATATTTGCAGATCAACGGGTAACACCGGTACCGGATGATATCATCACCGAGTATGCATTTACCAATACCGCTAAGAATATACAGGATGATAAAATAATAAAAAGCTTTCTGAAGAAGCCTACAGCAGCTACGAGAAAACAGGTAAATGAACATATAGATCTAACTTTCCTTGTGGGGCAGTTAAATAAATACCAGGAGAAGATTTATTTCTTCGATCAATATGGCCGCAGCCTTTTCAACAGGGACACGCTCACATACGATGATCTTGCCAAACAGGTAAATGAAGCTACAAGCACACTCGCCCCGGCTTTATACTACAAGGAATATGAAAAGAACAGCCACAACTACATAGCTTACCTCCCAATAACAGATGACAGTACTGGCGAACGTACCGGCTACCTGTTCATAGATCTTTCTTTAAAGCAGGCACCTACAGAAACAGTATATCCCGAGCTATTGCAGCCATCAAGTGTAAAGGGCAATCCTGTCACTTCAGAGTACAGCTATGCGGTATATGAAAACGGTAAGCTGATAACTCATACAAATGATTACCCTTTCCCTGATTTCCTGAAAACAGATACATTAAAGCAACAGAAATTTATTTTTTATAACAGGAACAGCTCATCAGAATTATGGTATCGGTACAATAGCAATCGTACTATTATAGTAGTACATAATCACAATGCATGGCTCGAGGCTATTACATTGTTCTCATACCTCTTTGGCATAGAGATATTCATAGCAGTACTACTTATGCTCTACCAGCTATATCTGGCTTATTTTCAGACTTCAGCTTTTTCTAAAAGGTTTACCAAGCTCACACTCCGCCAGCGAATACACTTTTCCATGCTGGGTGTAGTGTTAGTATCCTTCACAATTATTGGTATTGTTACCATTGCCTTTTTCCGAAACCAGTACGAGACCACTAATATTACCAAGCTGGAGTCTGCAATGCAGGTGGTGGAAGAATCGATACAGGATTATATGCAGACCAACAGAGCATTGGCAAACAGTAATACATTTGATACCACCAGCCGCTCAAAAAAATTCAATGCCTTTATCACCGGCCTGGCTACTGAACAAAAAATAGACATAAACATATTTAATACCGCGGGTACACTGAATGTCACCTCGCAGGATGATATATATGATAAAGCCCTGCTTGCGCGTGTCATTCGGCCTGATGCTTATTATCAATTAAATAACCTAGGCAGGTCATTGCTCATACAGGATGAAAAAATAGGCACGCTATCTTATCTGTCCGGCTACCTGCCTTTGCATGATGAGTATGGTACGCGCTATGGATATATCAATGTCCCATTCTTTTCTTCCGAGAAAGATTTGAATTTCCAGATATCCAATATTGTGGTTACGCTTATCAATCTCTATGCCTTTATCTTCCTCTTATCAAGTTTGTTCACAGTGTTCATCAGCCGTTGGCTTACGCGTACGCTTAATATTGTTATCAGCCAGTTCAGCAGGCTGAACCTACAGCGTAACGAACGCATACAATGGCCTTATGACGATGAGATAGGACTGCTCGTGAAAGAGTATAATAAAATGGTGAAGAAGGTGGAAGAAAATGCCATACTGCTGGCGCAGAGCGAACGTGAAAGTGCCTGGCGCGAAATGGCAAGACAGGTAGCGCATGAAATAAAGAACCCGCTTACCCCTATGAAGCTAAACATCCAGTACATGCAGCAGGCCTTGCACAATAATCATCCTAATGCCCGTGAGCTGGTGGAGCGTGTTTCTGTATCGCTTGTAGAGCAGATAGATAACCTGTCTTATATAGCATCTGAGTTTTCAAACTTCGCGAAGATGCCGGAGGCCCGCCCCGAAGATATAGACCTGAATGCATTGGTAGAAAATGCGCTGGAGCTGTACCTGAATGACAAAGAGGTACAGGTAAAGCTGGAAAAATATCCCGGCGCTCTGCATATACATTCAGACAGGAGTCAATTGCTGCGTGTATTAAATAACCTCTTGCAAAACGCCAAGCAAGCCATACCTGCAGACAGGGCGGGCCTGATACAGGTAAGAATAAACAAAGTGGAGAATAATGCGCTGATATCCGTAAAAGATAATGGTGTGGGCATAGCAGAAGATATGGTACGAAAAATTTTCCAACCATACTTCACCACCAAGTCATCAGGCACCGGCCTGGGCCTCGCCATGACTAAAAAGATCATTGAGTTCTGGAAAGGAAAGATATGGTTTGAAACCACAGAGCATGAGGGTACTACCTTCTATATAGAATTACCACTGATAACAGAGCAGGCTTAAGCGTTACCACACCTGTACTTCCCGCTCCAGTAGTATGCCGTACTTTTCTTCCACCGAGCGCACTACTTCCTCCGACAAATTCCATATTTCATCTCCTTTTGCCTGTCCATAGTTTACCAGTACCAATGCTTGTTTTGCATGCACACCGGCATCGTCTTTGCGGTAGCCCTTCCAGCCACACTGCTCTATCAGCCAGCCCGCAGGTACCTTTACCATTTCTTCATTTACCGGGTAAGAAGGTATCTCCGGGTAATTTATCTTCAGTATATCATATTGTGCTATCGGTATTGTAGGATTTTTAAAGAAGCTGCCTGCATTACCTATTTCTTTAGGGTTAGGCAGCTTACTGCTGCGAATGGCTATCACTGCGTCTGCTATTGCCTTTATAGAGAGATCCTGCACATTCATTTTTTCCAATTCATGCTTTATAGCACCATAGCTCACATGGTAGGTCGGTTTTTTATTCAGCTTAAAGGTCACAGAGCTTATCAGCAATTGATTTTTCCATTCTCGTTTAAAGACACTGTCCCGATAACCAAACTGGCATTCCTCATTGCTAAAGCTGACGAATGCTTTGTCTT
>JAFDXS010000285.1 GCA_018267795.1 Bacteroidota bacterium
CCAGTTGTCCTTTTTATAATCCAGCGATACGCTGTACACCGTAAAGTTTTTGTCTTTATACTTGTTATAGGCAGCCACTACATTAGGGTTTTCACCACGGCAAGGTCCGCACCATGATGCCCAGAAGTCTAGCAGTACATATTTACCTCTTAGCGACGATAGTTTTATTTCCTTCCCGTTAGGGTCTTGCAGTGTTATGTCAGCAGCAAAGTCTCCTACATTGGCATTGTTAGCGCTGGGGCCTGATGGCAATCCTTGTTTGCTAAGTACGGTATTGTAATAGGCGTTGAAATCTTTTACCATTTTACTGTTCGGAAACCTGCGATCAAGTCCCTGGCTAAAGCTGTTCAGGAAGTCCGATTCTGTTCTTACATTCAGTATCCTTGCTGCGAATATGGCATTAGGCAAATAAGAGCTTGTATCTGCATACTGCTCTACAAACCTTGTAAACGAAATGCGCATATCGCCAAACTCTTTTTTAGCTACTTCCATTATGCTGTCATTGCCGCGCACTTGCAAGGTATCCAGCACCATTTTCATGGTATTGAAATCACGCAAATGTTCGTCTATTGCCAGTATAAATCTGTGCAGGCTTTCAGAGGAAGAGGAGCCCTGCACTTGGTAGTTTTGAAGATCGTTCCAGTTGGCAGTCAGTTTCACATTGCCTTTCTCAAGTGATAGCAGTATAAACCTGTTGTTGTGAAAGTGTAGTCGGTAGAGGCCAGGCTCTGGCGCATTGCCCGAAAGTTCAAAATGGCCTTTATCATTACTTTCAGTCGAGTCCACCACAGTTATCACATCATTTACACCTATTTCTTCCAGCACCACATTTTCAGAAGGCATATCCTTTACATCACCTATTACAGTAAATTTATTAGTACTGCTCTTACATGCAGCAAGCCAAAGAAGACAAAGGATAAATAGTAAGGGTAACTGTTTTGATCTCATTTATCGTATTTTGATTAGCCTTGCAAACCTAACTAATTATTCGCGGATGAATAGGCTAAATACGTCCTCTTAAAGCGCTGCTTACGCACTTAAGAAAATTTTAACATATTGGATAATGTTTCATGGATGAGTGTTGTGTCGGTCTACTTACATAACCTAAGAACTGTCGTGAACACACCTTAATAATGTCGCATAAACACCTGCTTCATCCGTTAATTGCGACATATTTTTGTGCACTAAATAATAATATTCATTATGAACCAGGTTGAAGCCACGGAGAAACAAGCCATAATTGAAGAGCTTAGCAATACATTCAATGAGTTATCTCAAGCTCTTTCACTTTTTAAAGAAAGCGAGATCGATGTTGTCCCTTTTGAAGGTAGCTGGACCGCCGGGGAAGTAGCCGAGCACGTTACCAAATCATTGCAGGGCCTGTCCGCAATAGCAAATGGTCGCACAGCCACTCCCGACAGGGCACATGATGAAAAATGTATCGCTATCAGGAATTTATTTTTAGATTTTAAGGCAAAATTTAATTCTCCCGAGTCAGTATTGCCTACAGCACAGCAGCACGATAGAAATGAAATGCTGAAAACATTCGCTGCCTTTAAAGAACAAATGCTTGCAGCCGCCGAAACACTCAATCTATCCATGCTTTTTACAGACTTCGAGTTCCCTTCTTTCGGATATCTTACCCTGTTGGAGTGGTTTACATTTTATGCAGTACACACGCAAAGGCACGCGCGCCAGCTGAAGAATATTCACAAAGCATTAATTAATGACAGGCAATAAGCTTCGCTAAAGTATACAGAAGTATAATACACAGCCACGGACTCCCTGTTTCGTTTACTGTATCAGTTGGATATAGGGGTGTTCCGTTGCCGGTTCCTCACCCTCGCAGCCACTTTTTTATTCTGGCTGACAGCCGCGGTCGAAAACAATAGTAGTAAGCTACAGACGCTAAGTAATTTCATAAGGTGAAATAGAGTAAAGTATAGCATTTTTCTCTGTCAGAGGTTACGGCATTTTTACCTTAATGGTCTCTTAGTTAGAGATTTTAAAGCAAGTATTTTAGCGTTTATTGACTGATTTATTAATATTCAGTTATTAAACTGCATATTATAAAAAATAAATTAGGAAATGCGAGATTAGTTAATACCTTTATATTAACTAAAAACAACCATTATGAAAAAATTAATTGGAGTATTTGTAACCGTAGCCCTTGCAGCAACTGTCATAGTTGCTTGTAATAAGAGCTCCAAGTCAGATTCTGGAATGACTACAAGCCCTAAGGTCAATGTAGAGAATCTTGTTAATGGCACCTGCTATGCCTCTATGGATGAGATGCTCAATTACTTTGATGCACTCTATCAACCAGGAGATGAAATTACTTTCACAATGAACCAGTCTACAGGTGAAGTCTGTATTACAGGCACGCAGCCGGTACCCCCACCACAGTTTCACAAGAAAGAAACTACTAACAAGTATGCTTTTGCAAAATGGTGTAATGAACAGCTAAATGCAGGTAATTGTTTACATGCAGGCAAATCAGGAGATACTTACTGGGCTGATATAGTTCCTTGTTAGGGTAAGCTTATAATTTTGAGGGGCTGCACTATGTGCAGCCCTTTTAGTTTAGACAAGGAGTCGAAATTTTTAATTAAGATAGGTGATTGCATAAGAGCAATATGATACACTGATCTCTTGGCACTGTTGCCGTTTGGCACTTGTCAATATAAAGGCATTGCCATCTGCAATGTGGATATGTTCTTTTGAAAATAAGGGCTGATAATAGGATATTTGTTCTGGTAACTGCTCTGCCCGAACAAGCAGTTTTTACCGCTCGCAAATTTTTCCGGTAAATCGGAAATTTTGCCGGCTTAAGATCTTAATTTATTGGCTATCAGTCAGAAGCGTTTACCGCCGATGCCCAAAGTAAATTTCCGCCACCGGAAAAAACCGGAAATTTCGGTAATAGGGTATAGCTATATGCATTTTAGGCTTAATGTTATTAAAGCTTCTGTATTATGTATTACTTTATTTCATTGATAACTAACTATATTTCTTTCCATTTTTACTTTTGAATTTTGACATTATACAATTACCTTTGCGCGAAATTTCAGGAAACTTATTCTGTTTTAATATAATTTAGTTATATGCCAAACGTTGGTAAAATCAAACAAATTATCGGCCCGGTTGTGGACGTTTCTTTCGGTGCAGGCAACAAGCTGCCCGAGATCTTCAACGCGCTTGAGCTGACTCGTGAGAACGGTGATAAACTGGTATTGGAAGTGCAGCAGCACCTTGGTGAAGATAGCGTTCGTTGTGTAGCAATGGATGGTACTGAAGGTCTTGTACGTGGTACTGACGTGGTAGATACCGGAAAGGCAATAGCTATGCCGGTTGGTGATCAGATCAATGGCCGTCTGTTTAACGTAACAGGTGATGCTATCGATGGTTTGAGCGCGCCTGATAAAACTAATGGCCGCCCTATACACGCTAAGCCTCCTAAATTCGAAGACCTGAGCACTGCTTCTGAAATACTTTTCACTGGTATCAAGGTTATCGATCTTATCGAGCCTTATGCAAAGGGTGGTAAAATTGGTCTTTTCGGTGGTGCCGGTGTTGGTAAAACCGTATTGATCCAGGAATTGATCAACAATATCGCAAAAGCTTATGCTGGTAACTCAGTGTTTGCCGGTGTGGGTGAGCGTACACGTGAAGGTAATGACCTGATGCGTGAAATGATCGAAGCTGGTATCGTTAAGTACGGTGATAAATTTAAACACAGCATGGAAGAAGGTGGCTGGGACCTTTCATCAGTTGATATGACTGAACTGAAAAAATCTCAGGCTACTTTCGTATTCGGCCAGATGAACGAACCGCCGGGCGCTCGTGCTCGCGTGGCCCTCTCTGGTCTTACTATCGCTGAATATTTCCGCGATGGCGATGGCAGTGGTAAAGGAAAGGACATCCTGTTCTTCGTAGATAATATCTTCCGTTTCACTCAGGCAGGTTCTGAGGTGTCAGCCCTTTTGGGTCGTATGCCTTCAGCGGTGGGTTATCAGCCTACGTTGGCTACCGAAATGGGTCTGATGCAGGAACGTATCACTTCTACTAAAAATGGTTCAATCACTTCCGTA
>JAFDXS010000286.1 GCA_018267795.1 Bacteroidota bacterium
CGTTCAAAATTTGCCTGCTTAAAATAGAAGGTAAATAAAAAGAATATCAGGTGTATTATTTTGTAAGATAGAAACTGAATAAATTGCTGAAATACACTTTGCCGGTCGAAGTTGTCATGTATTATTTGCGTGCAGTCTTTACTGATAATATCCTCCAGTGTATGTTTCACATCTTGGGCAAAATCTTGATTCTTCACATCCATATTTAGCTCTATGCTGGCATGGGCGCTGATGCCATTCAGGTTGTATGAGCCTACTGTTACCCATTTGCCATCTTTCACTGCTATTTTACCATGCAGCACATTTTTTTGATATTCATAGACACTTACATTGTTCCTGAATAGCCAATGATACATATATCGTTCAGCATATTTCGAGATTTTAATATCAGATACGCCGGCCAATATCAGTTTAATTTGTACACCTCTTTTCGATGCATATGCGATCTTCCGCAGCAGGCTTCTGCTGGGCCAGAAGTAGCTTGACATTACTATTATATCAGTCTTGGCGGTCTTGAACATCTCCTTATAGCTGTGAGATACCTGGGTGCGCCTGTTTATCCAGTCGTTTTTTCTTACCCGCACATAGCAGGTATCTATCACTGCATTTGCTGGGTAAAAGTTGTTTGGTTTTAAGCGTAGCGTATCGCCCGCTGCCTTGTCCCACACCTCCACGCAATACCGGTATAGCTGGTGACTGGCATCGCCTTCGGTATAGATAGCCCAGTCAAGCCAAGCAGGTGTGCCTTGTATATCGTTATACCGGTTACTTATATTTACTCCGCCGACCAGGCTTTTATATTCATCTGTTAAAAGTACTTTATGGTGTAATCGTCTGCCGATATAAAAGTGCTTGCTGTGAAAAAATGGCTCAAAGAAGCAAAGGCGTATGCCTGCCTTTATCAGCTTGTCTTTAAACTGGTTGGATAATCCCTGTGATGCATAGGCATCAAGCAATACATATATTTTCAGGCCTCTGGTTGCAGCTCTTAGTAATGCGTCAGCTATCGTGTTACCTGTTTCGTCCTCGTCATATATATAGGTTTGCAGGTGCACGGATATCTTTGCCTCGTCTATCATTTCCAGCATTTGGTCAAAGTAGGGTTTGCCTCCGCGCACCAGCTTTGCACGGTTATGTATAGTATAAATATCAGTATCACCCAGGGCACCTCTTGACATGGTATTAATATAGCGGCATAAGATATTTGCAATATAATAATTGCCATCCGGCTTTTATTATATAATTGCAATGATGTTACTAATGATAGTAATTTAAACAATAACCGGCAAGGGTTTTTCTTTCTCTTCGCCTATTATCTGCGCTATATCTTCTTTATAAATGATCTCTTTATCCAGTAGCAGTTCTGCTATTTGTGTCAGCGGCTTCTTGTTTTGCTGCAAGATACTTTTTGCACGTTCATAGGCTTCTTGTATTAGCTCACTTGCTTCTGTATCTATAAGTTTTGCAGTCGCCTCGCTATATGGCTTTTGAAAGGCATTGTCGTAATTTCCTGTTGAGTCGTAAAAGCTTATGTTCCCTAGGCTTTTACTCAGCCCCAGTTTGGCCACCATCGTATAGGCTTGCTTGGTGGCCTTCTCCAGGTCATCCAGTGCGCCTGATGATATCTCATTGAATATTATTTCTTCCGCAGCTCTTCCACCCAATGCAGCGCACAGCTGTTCTGTGAATTGCGACTTTGTTATTATTTGTTTTTCGCCCGGCAAATACCATGCACCGCCTAAGGACTTGCCGCGTGGAATAATAGATACTTTTATCAGTGGGTCTACATGTTCCAGCTTCCAGCTTACTAATGCGTGCCCGGCCTCATGGTAGGCTATTACTTTTTTCTCATTGGGTGTTATTACTTTGGTTTTCTTTTCTATTCCCATCACCAGGCGGTCAATAGCATCAGAGAAATCTTTTTTCTCTATCACATCCTTTTTCTGCCTGGCTGCTATCAGGGCTGCCTCATTGCATATGCTGGCTATATCTGCCCCGGAGAAGCCGGGTGTCTGCTGGGCCAGGAATGTGGCATCTACATCTTCGCCTAATCGTAAAGGTTTTAGATGTACTTTAAAGATGGCCAACCGTTCTTCTTTATTAGGCAGCTCCAGGTATATATGCCTGTCGAAGCGGCCTGATCTTAGCAGTGCGGCATCCAGGATATCGGCCCTGTTTGTTGCCGCCATTACTATCACACCTGTATTAGGCTCAAACCCATCCATTTCAGCAAGCAGTTGGTTCAGGGTGCTTTCTCTTTCATCGTTTGACTGTATGGACATTGCTCTTTCCCTTATCCTGCCTATCGTATCTATTTCATCAATGAATATGATACTTGGTGCTTTTTCTTTCGCTTTTTCAAATAGATCACGGACACGGGATGCCCCTACGCCTACAAATAGCTCAATAAATTCTGAACCCGACAATGAGAAAAATGGCACTGCGGCTTCGCCTGCCACAGCTTTTGCCATTAGGGTTTTTCCCGTTCCCGGCGGGCCTACTAATAAAATGCCTTTGGGTATTTTTGCCCCCAGCTTTGTAAAGCTCTCGGGTTGTTTCAGGAAGGCTACCACCTCCATTACCTCTGCCTTGGCTTCTTCATAGCCTGCTATGTCTTTAAAGGTAATGGGGCTGAGGTTGCCACTGCCATACTCCTGGGCCCTCGATTTACTGAAATCAATAGCTGCGTTTCCTGCTCGACCTAAAATGCTGGTTCTGCCAAGGTATAGGAACCAGAAGAATACAAGCAGCCCAATAGGTATCAGCCATGAAAAGATACCTGACCAGGCGTTAGTATGAGTAGTATAGGTTACAGACACCTTATCAGTCTCTGCAAAAGTGCTTTGGGCATCGTCCAGTTTTTTTTCAAACATATCTACCGATCCTATTGTAAAATAGTATTGCGGTGCTGTGCTTGCGTTTTGTTTATTGGTTAGTACCACATCTTTGTATTCCGGCTTCAGTAGGCTAATCTTTTTTATATACACCTCTGCACGCTCTTTATTTATTACATCTATTTTCTCAACGTCATGTTTCAGGAGCATATCGGTTTTGAATTTTTCCCAGCTTGTTTCTTTTGTTACACTGGCTCCTTTTGAGAAAAAATAAGTAAAGACCATATTGGCAAGCAAGATGCCTATGATCCAATAAACCCATCTATTTCGTGGCTTATTGCTTTTTTCTTTTTTGCTGTTTGTACTCACTATTTGTTGTTTTGTAATGATTGCCTTGCAGTGTCATCCCTTATTGCTTTTTAAGGCACAAGCAGCATAGGGATTTTAACGTGATGCAACAGGTACTCTGCTGTGCTGCCCAGTATTATGTTAGTAAATGCTGAATGTCCTTTTGTACCAAAGATTATTAGATCATACTGCGCATTATTAAGTGCCTGGTATATTTCATCCAGTATTATGCCTTTTACTTCCATGTAATAGAAGTCAGTATTAAAGTATTGTTTTGCCAGCTCATTTATATCTTTTACGTTAGTGTTATCATGCTGGTCAGCAACTACATGCAGTATGGTTATCTCCGCAGCTGGTACCCTTGCCGCAAGAATATTCTTTGAGGCGAGAAAAATTTTTTCACACTGGGCGGAGCTGTCAACGCATATTAATGTCTTCATAGTTTCTTTTTTGCAAAGTATAATCCTTACAGCTACAGAAAAATGACATCTGTCAGCGATGTCTTGTGCCGGCTTTTGATTTATATCAGCCGGTTTTCTGATAAGCATCATTGCTCCCTCCTCGCAACCTGGGTAGATTTACCCGGAAAAAATGCGTAGTTTATATCTTAATAAAGCTTATCACAATTATGATACAAGATTCATTTGAAGCTCCCTTTATTAATGATGTCCACTACGCATTCGATAAAGAGTTTCTTATTACTTCCGGCAATGGCCTATATACAGCATCTACAATAGGTAATTGCAATACAAGGAAATACCATGCACTGCTTGCTGCGTCAAACCAGTATAATGATGACGTAAACGTATTAGTAGCTAACATTGATGAATCAGTGAATTGCAATGCCAAAACCTATCATTTAGCTACACATAAATATCCCTGTTTATATCATCCGCAAGGCTATAGGT
>JAFDXS010000287.1 GCA_018267795.1 Bacteroidota bacterium
CTATATAATTGCCCTGCAGGAAAACATTGCAACTATCCAATTGGGCATTGGCAGATGCTGACAATAACAGGAGTATAGCAGTGAATGAATTGAAGATGTTTAAGTATTTCATGCGGAGGAGTGTTTTTGGGAAATTGAATCTGGTAACAAGACCTGTTTACAAGATTAATGAGGTGGAGGATGGTTTGTAAACAGTGGAAATCGTGCCCTTATGCCCAACAGAGCATATTGCCCCTTAAGAGCAGAAACATTTCGCTGATATAATTTCCAATCAAACACAGATCCAAAAGCACTCCATAATACTGCGATTAGCAAGAGCTTTTCCATGAAACATCTTTAGGGCGACCAATGACAAATACTCCTGAAGTTTAGTTATAAACCCCAGGTTAATACAATAGACGGCTCGTCCCCAAAAAAAGGATGGGTAAACTTTTAACATTTCTTAAGCAAACGGCTTAAACGATTGATATACAATCGTTTATTTTTTACGTTTTGCTCTTTCATATTGTACGGGCCATGGAATATCGTAGTCAAGTTCGCGGGCGGCACGCAGAGGAAAATAAGGGTCGCGCAAGAGCTCTCTGGCAAGGAGCACAATATCAGCCTGGCCAGTGGCTATAATAGTTTCTGCCTGCTCAGGAGTGATGATAATGCCTACTGCTCCTGTCAGTATACCGCTACCCTTCCTTACAGCTTCAGAAAAAGGCACCTGGTAACCGGGAGCTGCGGGAATCTTTACATTTGGCACTACGCCTCCGGAAGAGCAGTCAACCAGATCCACATCATGCTCTTTTAATATAGTAGCAAGCTTTACAGAATCTTCAACTGTCCAGCCACCTGCACACCAGTCGGATGCTGATATACGTACAAATAAAGGATAGCTCTGCGGCCAAACATCTCTGATAGCTGTTATGATCTCCAGCAGGAAGCGGATACGATTTTCAAAACTGCCTCCGTACTCATCTTCACGCTTATTGCTAAGAGGAGATAAAAATTCGTTTATAAGATAACCGTGTGCAGCATGTATCTCTATTACCTTAAACCCTGCCGTTAAGGCCCTAACCGCGGCTGCCGCAAAAGCATCTATTATTTCTTCAATTTCGGGTACAGATAATTCATGTGGTTTATCATAGTCTTCGCCAAACGGAATACTTGAAGGTGCTACTGTTTTCCATCCTCCCTCAGAACGTGGAATTAGTTTATCGCCAGTCCATGGCTGGCTTTTACTTGCCTTGCGGCCAGCGTGCGCCAGTTGCATACCGGGGATAGCATCCTGTGCGGTTATAAAGTTGGTTATACGCTGGAGTTGCTCTACATGCTCATCTTTCCATATACCCAGATCAAAGGGAGATATACGGCCTTCGGGCATTACGGCTGTAGCTTCTGTCAATACGAGGGCTGCACCGCCTACCGCCCTGCTCCCAAGATGTACAAAATGCCAATCGTTTGCGAAGCCATCCTCACTTGAATACTGGCACATCGGTGATACTACAATTCTGTTTTTCAGTTCAATATCCCTGATTTTCAGGGGCTGGAAAAGATGTACCACGTATGCTCTTATTTAGTTTGAAAGTTAAACTTTTCTTTTATACAGCCTGCCACAAAGTATCTAAAAACCAGTTTTTAGAATCGAAGAAATGGTGCACCGGTTTGAAGCCGGAATTTATTGCAAATGTATCTGTCTGAGCTACGGTATATTTTTGAGAGATCTCCATATAGATGGACTCTCCTTTGTTAAATTGTATCCGTCCTACCTCGCCTATTCTTACCGATTGATTCTTTGAGCTTACGAGATAACTTTTGCATGCACCTGTTTCAGCATCATATACCGGCTTGTGCTCAAAGGCAGTAATATCGAAATCTGCATCCAGATCTTTATTTATCCTCTTCAGCAGGTTTAGATTAAATCGCTTGGTGATGCCCTCTTTATCATTATACGCTGCCAGGATTATCTGTGGATCTTTTTTCAGATCGAAACCGATAAGCACCATATCACCCGGCAATAAATGCGAGCGCAGTAAGCGAAAGAAATCCTCTGTGTCCTCCAGGTTTATATTACCTATACTGGAGCCAAGGAAAAGCACTACCTTATTTCTATCCGACATCAGCTTCAACTCATCCAGCATATCGAAATAATCTCCGTTTAAGCCATGTAGTATCAAGCCCGGTATTTTTGCGGGGAGATTTTTCGTGAGATTGCTAATAACATTGCCTGATATATCTATTGGATAGTAGGTAAAGTCAATACCCTGCGAAACCATATGCTTCAGCAGGTAGGAAGTCTTTGCAGCACTGCCCGCGCCCAATTCCACTACATCAAATTCTTTAAGCTGGCTCAAAAATTTATCTGTAAGCGCAGCTGTTTGTTTTTGAAATATTTCGCGTTCACAATTAGTGAGGTAATACTCAGGGCATTCCATTATCTCCTCAAATATTTTATCTCCGGCTTCATCATAAAAATATTTTGACTCCAGGTATTTTGGGGATGAGTTTAGCCCCTTCCAAACGTTCTGAAAAAACTGATTCATAAATGCTCCTTTTACTTTACCAATCTAATACCGGTATATTGCCATCTTAAATGAGGGTGAAAAAAATTGCGGTAGGTATGCCTGCTATGCCCTGGCGGTGTCACCTCTGATGCACCTCGCAGTACCATCTGGTTTATCATAAACTTACCATTGTATTCACCTATTGCTCCTTCTGCCTTTTTAAATCCGGGATAAGGTAAATATGCGCTATTCGTCCATTCCCACCTTCTACCCCAATCAAAATGTTCTGATGCTATCTCCCATTCAAATTCTGTAGGCAGGCGCATTCCTTTCCATGCTGCAAATGCAGCAGCCTCATAAAAGCTAATATGGCAAAGTGCAGCTACAAGATCTACAGGCTTTAGCCCGGCTAAGGTGTAATGGTACCATTCGCCATCTATATTATGCCAGTACAATGGATTTGGGATATGGTTGTTCTTTACCCAATCCCATCCTTCAGAATGCCAGAATCTAAAATTAGTGTAGCCTCCTGCGTTAATAAACTCCAGGTACTCACCATTAGTTACTAGCTCCTGTGCAATACTGAAATCCTGCAGATAAACTTTATGTCTTTCCAGCTCATTATCGAAGCAAAAAGCATTACCACTATACCCTACTTCGTAAATGCCGTTTTCAATATCAAGAAATTTCCCAAAACTGTTTTCCTTATTAACTGATCCATCTATATTGGTATCATAGGCAGGGAAAAGTGGATTATGCCCAAGAATATACTTTATATCTGTCCACAGTAATTCCTGGTGTTGCTCTTCGTGATTTAGCCCCAGTACTATCAGCTCCCGTAGTTCAGCTTTTACTTCTTCATTCAGCAGTTCTTGCATAGCTGCATCTACATAAGCTCTGTATTTATATACATCTTCCACACCGGGACGGCTAAGGTTGCCTCTGTCAGTGCGTATTACGCGTGCACCTATAGTTTCGTAGTAGCTATTGAAAACAAAATTATATTCAGGGTCAAATTCCTTGTAGCCTTCCAGGTTGGGCTTTAGAATAAAGGTTTCAAAAAACCAGGTAGTGTGGCCCAGGTGCCATTTAGGCGGACTTACATCCACTACCGGCTGCACTACATAGTCTTCTGTCTTCAGCGGTTTGCAAATTTGCTCCGACCGCTGCCTTACAGTATTGTATGCCTTGATCAATGTCATTTATCAAGATAATTTTTCAGATCAGATATAGATGTTACGTTTAATTCTTCCGATTGTTTACGCCGCATCATCAAAGCATACGCGTTATTAAATCCTATCGGCTTCAACCAAATGATATTGAAACGTTTACTAAAATTATTCCGCACGTAGTTATACACCCCATCTTTATTTACTATAAGCGTATCAATTATTTGCTGTTGCGGTTTTAAAATCACCAACAAACCCGTACCAGTATATTCCGGGTACATATCTATTTGGTTGTTTGTCAGTGCATCAAAGCATATTTTGGTACCGCCCAGGCCAGTTTTGGTAGCTACATCAAGGTCTGTGTAGCCTTTTATTAGCATACTATACATAGCTGCCAGTATATACTGCTCGGCAAATATCTTAGA
>JAFDXS010000288.1 GCA_018267795.1 Bacteroidota bacterium
TCCTCTGCCACACGCCTTTTTGTTAAGTTCGCGCTGTTCCTAATGGTGCCGGTTGTCTTTCTGGTTTTCTCCAAGAGCCTTGCAGCATCTTTAGGCAAATACTCACTTGAGAACGTAGCGAAGACGTCCTACACGACGCGTACCTACATTAACTCGGTTTCCGGAGATGAAGGCTCCGGTTACGACCTCGGTGCTTTTGACCCTTCGCTGGTGGGCATGCTCAAGAAATTTCCCCTGGCAGTAAACGTTACGCTTTTTCGTCCATATATATGGGAGACAAGAAAGGTGCTGCAATTAATTAATGCACTTGAAGCCTTGCTGTTTCTATGGGTTACACTGAAGATACTATTCACAGTAGGCTTGAAGAAAACATGGCGAACGATAAAGGATGACCCTACCATTCAGTTTTGTCTCATATTCACCATTGTCTTTGCCTTTGCTGTAGGTATATCTTCTTATAATTTCGGTGCGCTTTCCCGATATCGCATTCCGTGCCTGCCATTTTATGCAATAGCTCTTGTTCTTATATACTATAAGAACAACCCGATAGAGAAAAATATTCTTTCATTAAGAAGGCAGCAGTTAGCTGAATAGATCAAGGAATCTATCCTTTTGCGATTGAATACTGTATTCGCGAAGCATTTTAGTATGCCCGGCCTCACCCATGCGTTGTCTCAGCTGCACGTTACTAATTAACTCCTTAAGTCGCTCTTTCCATTCTTCTTTACTGCTGCAGAGGTAGCCATTAATGCCTTCTTCAATTATGTCTTTATTTACCCCTACAGGACTGGCCACAGCAGGTATGCCCAGGGAAAGATATTGTATCAGTTTAAAGCCGCATTTACCCTCACTCCATGCATCAGAATGCAATGGCATTATTCCTATATCCATTCTCAATAAGTCCTGCACTTCTGTAGTTTCGTTCCAGGGAATAAATTCCCAGTCACGCAAATTAAGTTCGGGCTTTTTATTAGCTATTACCAGGAAGGTAAAGTCTATTTCCTCCTGCAGTTCCCTTATTACAGGCATTATATCGTCCAGGTAAGATAGCGTAGAGTGGCTTCCTGTCCAGCCAACTATCACTTTGGCCCCCTGGTGTATTTTTATTTTGTTGTGTATCCGTTCCATGTCAACGCATGTAGGTATGCGTACAACATTACTATTTACCTGCCTGGCGTAGTTGCATAAGTAATCATTCCCACCTACCACCTTGTATGCCCATTTGCAGATATACTTTACCTTCCAGTTCGCTTTTATTAGCGAGGCTATTTTATTCTCAGTACTTGTGTTCGGTATCCAAATAGCATCGTCAAAGTCGTATATCATTTTCTTACGCCACAGCTTAGTAATTATCCACTCAAATACAGGTGGCCCTAAAGGGGCGGCCTCTCTGTGTACAAATACGTAATTGTATCTAGGTGCATCCCACAGCACATGTTTCAGCCTTTTCAAGTAGCCAATCATTATCCCGGCTGCTTTTTGCAAGGCGGAGCCATTCTTATACAATACATTCCAGGTCTTTTCATTCATAAAGCCTGCAATCTTATACTGTACATAAGCTTGGCGCAAGTAGGGTTCATATAGCTCTACTCTAAAGCGCTGGGATGGTGCATGCTTTACAGGATAAGGAACAAGGAATAAGATTTTGGTAAGGTTATAGTGCTTTATCTTCTCATTCAATACCGCTGTGAATTGTGCTTTGAAATTTTCTGTTGAGAATTTGGTTCTTACATACTCTTTTGCTTGCAACGCATATTGCTTTCTCAACGCGGTATTATTTGCTAATTGCAATATCGCATCGGTCATTGCTATCCTGTCAAAAGGCACAAGCATGCCCGTCTCATTATTAGCTATTATCTCTTCAGGGCCACCGCATTTAGTTGCTATTACAGCAGTGCCATAGAATGCTGCCTCCATGCAGGTCATTGAAAATGATTCACCTCTTGAGAAGTTTAGCAGGATATCGGCATTTTTTATTTCCTCTTCTATGTTGGTGCTGAAAGGTGCAAATGTTATGATATCTGAAAGCTTTCTGTCAATTACACATTGCTCCAGATACTTTTTATATTCCTTGTTTTTCTCAAGTCCCATATCCCCGCCTATGCACTTCATAGTTATGTTCCCATGTACACGATATGCATTTTCAAAAGCTATTATAGCATCCTCATGGCCTTTGCCTATTATATAATTGGCCAGATACAGTATGCGTACTGGTCCATTGTTATCGGCATAGGTCTTCTTTGGTAGTTGCTCATCCAGCTTCACCGGATCATAGATGCGTATAATCTTAGGATGCGCAGGCAACTGCGATAACACCGCATCTGACACGCAAATAATCTTATCAGCATATCTTTTTGCCAGGGCTACCCATATCCATCTTAGTTTTCGCGGCTGTGTAGATGGCAGGAAGCGCACATAGGTAAGCAGCTTCCCTTTAAAGCCCGATAATTTCACCATTATGCCCAGCATATTATAGAAGTCATTTGCCTGCACTACATCTATATGTTCTTTGCTAAGTATTCGGTGTAGCCTGATCGCGTTTATCAGGAGCATTGGCAGGTATAAGATAAGCGCACCAATGGAGCGCTTTATCTCAACCATAGGCAAGGTGTGTACCTTATACCCTTTTGCCTGTAATTGATTTCTTAACGTACTTTTTGCAGGAATGACGAAAGTAAATGTATGACTGCCAGATAACAATTCTGCTTCACTCAATGCGCATTTTATGGCCCCGGTGAAAGCAACAGAATTATCAATAATCAGTACATTCAAATTGTAGTAAGTTTTAGACTAAAAGATATGTGTGATTTAAAATTAAGGATTGTAACGGCTACTTTAATAATTGAGATAAGGTCATTTTCTGCACATCATATTTAGAAACGTATTCCAGGAACTGTTCTAATACATGTTTCATATTTATAGATGAGTCGTAGGTCATAGTGTAGGGGAATTCTACATAGTGCGTAGAAAGAACAAAATCTCCATTATACTTGCGTGCTTTTTCAAAGGCATCTATTAATTGTTTCAAGGGCGTTCCGGGCTGCAAAGGGTAGTGATAAACGATCTCTCTATGGTCATTGTAATTCAGCACATAGGGGTAGTCATCTCCTTTATGCAATAATTTAAAGCCTAGCTGCTTGCCTATATTTATTAAGCCCTTAAAATCTTTTTGCTTTTTGTAAAAAGTAATGCCGCCACCACAAATGTTCAGACCTGCATTTATTACAGCCCTATAGCCTTTTTCTGAAAGAAGGTTTTGTGGCGGTGTAAATACAGAGATAGGGTAATTAAAGATTTTGTCTAATGTCTTTAGTTCTTCTTTTATATAATCAGTAAGATCTCTATTGGTAAAAAATTCTGCTCCTCTTACATAATTATTGTCCCTTTCATTTGGCAGCTGCTCATCGCCATTTCTATGATACTTTGCATGAAATGCTATGTCTGCTTTACCTTCTTTTATTTTTGTTTTCAGGTAGGTAATTAACGCTTCATTTTCTTCTATGGGGTGGGGAGTATTGTCTTTATCCCATGCGGCCCAGTCCGTTTGGTGCCTGTCTTTGTATATCTGGTGTACCCAGTGTTTCCAGTTGCCCTTTACTTTTGAGATGAGACATAGCGTCACCGGAAACTCGTTCCATATATTACTATAGCAGGCTTCCAGTTCCTCCGGTGTGGTGAAAAAATTTGTGTCATCGTCCCTTATGGCAAAACGCATACGCTCTACTTAGTTTTCCAGTGTTATATTTTTCCAGTTCTTTGCAAAGTTTATACGCTTCCGCTTTATCATATCACTTATGATAGGCGTATTCATATTCATTAGTTTTTCAAATACACTTTTGCCCAAAGCCTCAAGCTTATTTCTTGTATAGCCGATCTCTGACCCGAACTGTGGGTTTTCGGTAAACAGCATTGGGTACACACAGCTCACCCCACTTATCACATTATCTCTGGTATATACGCTCCATGAATCGGCCTGGCATATTAGTTTGGGCGTGTGGTAGTCCAGTATATTCTTTGCAGTTTGTTTTGATAATATATATGCCGCAGCTCTCCCTACACCATATACCTGATGTGGATT
>JAFDXS010000289.1 GCA_018267795.1 Bacteroidota bacterium
ACCTCAATGATTACGATGAGCTCTTTACAGAAAAATTAGATCTCTTACTAAATATCAATGCAAACGAGCTGGTCACTTCACATGGCCATCATCGTGCATCTGTTTCGGGTCTTGGTGTTTATCCTCGCCCATATCAGCAGCAGCTGCCTGTGTGGCTTGCAGTTGGTGGTACGCCCGCATCTGTAGTACGCGCCGGCAGCCTTGGCCTTCCGCTCACTATTGCCATTCTTGGCGGTGCGCCTCGTCAATTCTTACAGTTAGTAGAGTTGTATCGTCGCTCCGCAGATAAAGCAGGTCACGATAGCAGCAAGTTGCAATTCGCCCTCAATCAGCATATGTACATCGCAGATTCTTCCCAGCAGGCCGCTGACGAATTCTGGCCTGTGTACAGCGCCCTCATGAATAGGGTAGGTCGTGAGCGTGGCTGGTCACCCATCACCCGCCAGCAGTTTGATTATATGCGCTCTCCTGAAGGATCCCTTATGGTAGGTAGCCCGCAGGAAGTTGCAGATAAAATAATAGCGGAGCACAAGCTCTTTAAAAATACCCGCTTCCTCGCCCAAACCATCGCCGGTGAAACACTCCCGCACGAAAAGCTTTTACATTCCATAGAGCTCTTTGCAAAAGAAGTAGCGCCACTTGTAAAGGCAGCCGTTTAGAATTATTCACATCTGTGGGAAACTTAAAACGACGATGATATCTTTTCGTCCTAAGTTTGACTCAGTTCTTTACAAATATGTTTGTCTTCAGCTAATGCTGATAATAAGGGGAACCATGTGCAAATCATGGACTGTAGCGCAACTGTAATTCCGGCCCGCCCGGATAAGTCAGGTCACCTTGCAAACATTTTTGTGCCGGGCCTTCGCATCAAAGGCTAATGCACTTCAATACGTTCACCATAAGGGGTGTCCTATCGTTGTCCGTTTCCTTGCGATTTTTTTAAACGGATTTTAAACAACGATAATGAACACCAACGATTCCGAAATATTATTAAAAGAAAACAAAGACCGCTTTGTCATTCTGCCTATTAATTATCCCGCTATATGGGAGCACTACAAGCGCCACCAGGCCAGCTTCTGGACAGCAGAAGAGATAGACCTCAGTGCTGATATAAAAGATTGGCAAAACATTACTGATAATGAGCGTCATTTCATCAGTCACGTCCTCGCCTTCTTTGCCGCCAGCGACGGCATTGTGAATGAAAACCTTGCAGTTAATTTCATGAGCGAAGTGCAACTGCCTGAGGCCCGCAGTTTCTACGGCTTCCAGATAATGATGGAAAATATCCATTCAGAAACTTACGCGCTGCTTATCGATACTTATATCAAAAATGCAGAAGAAAAGCATCGCCTTTTCCACGCCATAGAAACAGTACCTGCTATAAAGAAGAAAGCAGAATGGGCGCTGCGTTGGATAGAGAATGGAAGCTTTGCCGAGCGTCTCGTAGCTTTTGCAGCGGTTGAGGGTATCTTCTTTAGCGGCAGTTTTTGCTCCATTTTTTGGCTAAAGAAGCGTGGCCTCATGCCGGGCCTCACATTCAGCAACGAGCTCATCAGTCGCGACGAAGGCCTGCATTGCGAATTCGCATGCCTCCTGTACAATATGCTCAGCAACAAGCTGCCACAAGAAAAGGTAGCCAATATCATTGCAGATGCTGTCACCATCGAGAAAGAATTTATTACAGAAGCCCTCCCTGTCGATCTTATCGGCATGAATGCACGTCTCATGCAGCAGTACATCGAGTTCGTTGCAGACCGCTGGCTCGTTGAGCTTGGCTGTCCTAAAATGTTTAATGCTGCCAATCCTTTCGACTTTATGGAGATGATCTCCCTTCAAGGCAAGACCAATTTCTTTGAAAAGCGCGTAGGCGACTATCAGAAAGCAGGTGTGCTCGCCGGCAAGGACGCACAGAAATTCTCCCTTGAAGAAGACTTTTAATTCATTACTCACCCACAATATTTCAATACTATGTTTGTTATAAAGAGAGATGGAAAAAAGGAGAGCGTAAAGTTCGATAAGATTACCGCCCGAATCGAAAAGCTATCATATAGCCTTAGCCCGCTGGTCAATGTAATAGATGTTGCCAAGAAAGTAATTGAAGGCATCTATGATGGTGTATCAACTACCGAGTTGGATAACCTCGCCGCTGAAACGGCTGCATCCCTTACTACACGTCATCCTGACTATGCCTTGCTTGCCAGTCGCATAGCCATCAGCAATCTGCATAAGAATACAGTTAAGTCTTTCTCGCACACCATGCGCAGCCTGCATCAATACACCGATGCTGCATCAGGCCGCCACACACCTATGATAGCCGATGACATAATGGCTATTATAGATGCTAATGCCGAACTCTTGGATAGCTCTATCATATATGATCGCGATTTCGGCTTCGATTACTTCGGTTTCAAAACCCTCGAAAAATCTTACCTCCTTCGTATTGATGGAAAAGTTGTCGAGCGCCCGCAGCATATGTACATGCGTGTCGCCATAGGTATTCATAAGGAAGATCTTGAAAGTGCTATAAAGACTTACAATCTGATGAGCGAACGCTGGTTCACGCACGCCACGCCCACTTTGTTCAACGCCGCTACACCAAAGCCGCAGATGTCTTCCTGTTTCCTCCTCACGATGAAGGACGATAGCATCGATGGTATTTATGACACGTTAAAGCAAACGGCTAAAATATCTCAGAGTGCCGGCGGCATTGGTCTTGCTATCCATAATGTACGCGCCACAGGTAGCTACATTGGCGGTACCAATGGCACCAGCAATGGCCTTGTGCCCATGCTGCGTGTATTTAATGATACAGCACGCTATGTAGATCAGGGTGGGGGCAAGCGTAAAGGGGCTTTCGCCATCTATCTCGAGCCTTGGCATGCAGACATCTTTGAGTTTCTTGATCTCCGCAAGAATCACGGCAAAGAAGAAAATCGCGCCCGCGATCTGTTTTATGCATTATGGATCTGTGATCTCTTTATGAAGCGTGTAGAGGCCGATGAACATTGGAGCCTGTTTTGCCCCAATGAAGCACCCGGCCTGCAGGATTGCTTTGGAGAAAAATTTGAAAAACTTTATACACAATACGAAGCCGAAGGCCGGGCAAGAAAAACCATTCGCGCCCAGGAGCTATGGTTTGCCATCCTCGATTCGCAGATAGAAACTGGCACGCCTTACATGTTATATAAGGACGCTGCCAATGCAAAGAGCAATCAGCAAAACCTCGGTACCATCAAAAGCAGCAACCTCTGCACAGAGATAATGGAATACACAAGCCCCGACGAAGTAGCCGTTTGTAATCTTGCTTCTATTGCATTGCCGCGTTTTATAAATGAGGGTAAGTTCGATTTTGAAAAGCTTTATGAAGTTACCTACCATGTCACCCGCAATCTCAACCGCATCATTGACAATAATTATTATCCGGTAGAGGAAGCGAGAAATTCCAACATGCGCCATCGCCCTATAGGTTTGGGTGTTCAGGGTTTGGCTGATGTATTTATTCTGCTGCGCTTGCCTTTCGAAAGCGAAATGGCAAAGCTGTTAAATAAAAACATATTCGAAACCATTTACTTCGCAGCCATGACAGCCAGCAAAGACCTTGCAAAGAAAGAAGGCGCTTATGAAACCTTCGCTGGTTCACCACTGTCCAAAGGCCTCTTTCAGTTCGACCTCTGGAATGTACAACCTACAGATCGCCATAATTGGGATGCCCTGCGCGAAGAAGTAAAGCAATATGGTGTAAGAAATTCACTATTAGTAGCGCCAATGCCCACCGCATCTACCTCACAGATATTTGGCAACAACGAATGCTTCGAACCATACACATCTAATATCTATACCCGCCGTGTGCTCAGCGGTGAGTTCATCATCGTCAACAAGCACTTGCTTAAAGACCTCATCCAGCTTGGTTTGTGGAACAATAATATGAAGAACAAGATCATCGCAAACAATGGCTCTGTTCAGAATATTGAAGAAATACCGGCGGATATTAAAGCGCTCTACAAAACCGTTTGGGAGATCAAGCAGCGCCACGTTATAGATATGGCTGCAGACCGTGGTGCATTTATC
>JAFDXS010000028.1 GCA_018267795.1 Bacteroidota bacterium
ATACCCCCATCCTTGGTCCGGTACAGGTAGGCTATATGCTGGATACCATGTATAATGATGCCGAACTGGTAAGGCAAATGGTGGCAGGACAGCAATATATAATATGTTTTGATGATGAAATTCCAGTAGGCTTTGCTTCTTATAGCCAAACGGAAGCGCATGTGTATAAACTAAATAAGATATACATATTACCTGAGCAACAGGGAAAAGGTATTGGCCGGTTTATACTTGACTATATAATAAAAGATATTGCCAATACGGAAGCGAATGCGCTGGACCTCAATGTGAACCGCTACAACTATACTGCTCAAAATTTCTATGAGAAGTTCGGGTTTAAGGTAATAAAAGAAGAAGATATTGATATCGGCGGCGGCTACTTTATGAATGATTATGTACTGCGCTATAGCCTATAATCCAAAGGCTAATTGTATACCGCCCCATACGTGGTAGGTGCCTGTCTCAAACTCCCTGCTGAGGTAGGACTGGAAATACTCCAGGTAAATGCGCCTATACTCCAATACAAAGCCGAAGCGATTTTGAAAAGTAATGCGATTTAGTTGGCTGGAAGCAATAGTGTAGGGGCTTGAGTGATTGAACAAACCACCTTCTAAAGTAGCATCGTAACCTATCACATTAACCTGGGGATGGTCATAAGCATAGAGGCGGAAATTTTTTCCTTTTGCAATGTTAGTTTGGAATGGGGAATCAAAGTAGCCCATCATTAAAGTGAAGCCAAGTCCTGCTTTGTCACTCAATGTACCGACTCTTGCGATAGCATCCCCATCAATTGAAAATATTTTGCCCAGGCTTACTAATTGCTTTTCATAATCAACCTGATAGTTTAGAACTGCATCGTTATGTATCTGATTTGGCCAGCCATGTGGTATAACATTATTTAATGCACTGTGAATACCGGTTTGCATTTCGGCGCCTCCGGCTGCAGGGCCTATAATACCAACTGTTAAAGTAGTTGAAAAGCGTTGTTTTTTAATAGTGTCAATAGATATCTGGAAGCTTTTAAATGTTAATGTAGCTGCAAAAGGCCTGTCGCCATATAGTATCTCATCATGCCCTATACTGGTAGGCGTGTAGCCATCATGTTCAAGCGCAATGCCATAGCGGGTACCGCCATAGTGCGGCTGTAGCAATAATTTGCTTAATGGAAAAGCAGACAATGAAGGTGAGACAAGCTCTATAGCAACACCTTGCGTATAATAAATGTCTGTTGCTGAAAAGAAATCATTCTCATAGTTTAACCGGAAATACCTATCACAATTGATGTTCTTGTATGACAGTGTGTTATCAATTTCCTGTGCCGAAACAAAGAAGGGTAATAAGGTAAGAACCATGTATAGACTTTTCAACTTCATAATTAATATACGATAGCTTCTGTTATTAAGATTGAAAAAGGGGCTTAGTTAGCCCCTCTATTATATACTGGTCTGTATAGTCATTTAATTCAGCAACGCAGGAGTTTTGAATATAGGATCAGGATTCTTGAGTGCCTGGTAGTCTGCTAATGTAGTGGCAAATCCTGTCCATAATACGAGTGGCAGATAGTCTAAAGCCAGCTTTTTATCGTCCTTCATAGCTATAATGAAACTAGCAGTTGCCAAAACAGCGTCTGCCATGGTCCATGCAGCCGCAAGTATTGGGCTTTTCTTACGGAAATACACATAGTTAAATGAAAAGAAGATTGCCCAGATGACACCCTGCAGCAGCATAAGTTTTCTTTTCTGTGTAATATCTTTCTTATCCAATATTTTCACCAGAGCCTTTATCAGGAAGAAATTATTAAATGTCCAGGCAGGGGCAAATAACCATGCCGGTGGTGCCCAGGGGGCCTGTTTGGTTTTCTTATTGTATAGTTTTCTTTCCTCTTTTTTAGGTATTCCCCCTGATAGTCCCCCAATAAAAGATACACCTGCTGCTATGAGTGCCAATTGCCACCATTTTAGGTTGTAAAATTTGCTGATGGTCATCATACCTTTTTCCATATAAAATGAGTTTATAGTAAAAACGATAAATACAATGCCAGCATGCCGTTACATTATCGATCGTTTAAAAAAGGAACATAATCAGGCTAAAGACGATAAACAGAAGTACTATATTGCAATTTATGAGCAGCATAAAAGAGGAGCTATACAACTATTGCCTCCACCATATTGAGGAACAAACGGCAGCAATACAGGAGAAAATAAATGATGCGCGTGATGCAGCAAGCGAGGATACCAAAAGCAGTGCCGGGGATAAATATGAAACAGGCCGAGAAATGATGCAGCAGGAAGTAGAGCTTAATATGACCAGGCTGAATGAGGTAAAGAAAATGGGCGAGCTATTGAGTCATATAGACCCTTTGCTAAATAACGACATAGTGGTACCGGGCAGTATAGTGAAGACAAATCACGGCAATTATTACATAGCAATAAGCATTGGCAAAACAATGCTTGATGGCAAAGTATACTATATTATATCAGCAGCATCGCCAATAGGCGCACTGTTAAAAGGCCGGAAGAAAGGAGATAGCTTTAGCTTTAATGCTAAGGAATATGTGATAAAAGCAGTGGAATAAAGCTATATCAGTTCTTTGAGCTTTTCTATCACTGTATCTATTTCTTCTTTTGTATTATGGCGCGAAAATGAAAAGCGGATAGGAACTATTTTATCCGAGCAACCATTGTAAATGGCTTTAATAACGTGACTGGTGCTGTTAGCACCGCTGGTACAGGCGCTACCACCGCTTACACATATACCTGCCATGTCCAGGTTGAATAACATCATGTCAGAGCGCTCTGTGAGCGGGAAGGCTACATTAAGCACTGTATAAAGGCTGCGGCCATTGCTGTCGCCGTTGAAAGAAACATTAGGGAAAGTTTCCTTCAGCTTAGTGCCCATATACTGCTTTAACTCCTTTATATAGTTGCTGTCTTCTTCGTAGTTTTTAGTAGCCAGTTCCAGGGCCTTTGCAAAACCTATGATACCATACAGGTTTTCAGTGCCTGCACGCATATTGCGTTCCTGCGCACCGCCATTTATGTATGGCTTTATACTTATGTTCTCATTTACATACAGCATGCCCACGCCTTTAGGACCATGAAATTTGTGGGCAGCAGCATTTATAAAGTGTACATAAGTATTGCGCAGATCGAAAGGGTAATGACCTACAGTCTGTACCGTATCGCTATGGAAGATGGCATCATACTTCCTGCACAGTTCACCTACCGCTTTTATATCCAGCAGGTTGCCTACTTCGTTATTGGCATGCATCAAGGTTACTAATGTTTTCAGGCTGCTGTCGGCAAGCAGTTCTTCCAGGTGGGCCATGTCTACGTGCCCTTCTTTAGTAAGCTTTACGTAGCAGAGCTTTGCCTGGCCGCTGTGCTCCATATATTCTACTGTATGCAGGGTGGCGTGGTGCTCTACCGGGGAGGTAATGATGCGTTTGCAGCCCAAATCACGAATGGCAGCATTAATTGCCGTATTAGTGCTTTCTGTACCGCCGGATGTAAAGAATATTTCACCAGGATTAGCATTCAGGATACGTGCTACCGATTTACGTGCGTTCTCAATAGCCAGCTTTGTTTCGCGGCCATAAGAATATATAGAAGAAGGATTGCCAAACTTTTCGGTAAGAAAAGGCATCATAGCATCTAATACTTCAGGATTGAGTGCAGTGGTAGCAGCGTTATCTAAATAAATACGGGACATATTCCGGGCATTTTTGGAGTGCAAAATTACATTTTTTTATTTTCTTCTGCGGCCCTATTACGGGACTATTGTGCAGCGTCTGGTTCAATAAGGCTTTCTACTAATAAAGACGTATTTCTGTACTAATAGTTTAGGGTGGAAAGTGTTAAAAAAAGCCACCCGGAAGAGTGGCTAATAGAGCATTCAACAGCAAGCATTCTTTAAAAAGGTATATCGTCATCGATATTTGGACTGTTCGGTTTATTGGATGGAGGAGGCGTGGTGTCATCATCATCCCAATTCATATTATTAGCCTTGGATTGCATGGTCTGGAAACCACCGCCACCACCTGGTATAAACAGTTTGGAGCCACCAAACTCACCCGGATCGCGGCGAATACCTGCCTGTGGATTGTCGTTAAACGGTGTAAACCCGCCCCCGCCGCCACCAAAGTTGCCACCAAAATTATTATCCTCAAGGTCCACAAATTTCTGGTATTCCTTTATGAAGCGCACTTTTACGGTATCTGTACTACCATTACGGTGCTTGGCCACGTGAATATGCGTTTCACCCGCTATAGGTGTTCCCATTTCATCGTTGTTGATACCGTAGTATTCCGGGCGATACAGGAACATAACAAGATCAGCATCCTGCTCGATGGCTCCCGATTCACGAAGGTCACTCAACTGAGGTACCTTAGACTCCTTACGCGACTCAACCGAACGGTTTAGCTGGGAAAGTGCTATGATAGGTATTTCCAGTTCCTTAGCCAGTGCCTTAAGATCGCGTGAGATTTTGGAGATTTCCTGCTCACGGTTACCACCTTTATCGGTACTTCCCTGCATTAGCTGCAGGTAATCTATGATAATCATTTGAATATCATGTCGTTGCTTCAATCGTCTCGCCTTTGCACGAAGCTCAAAAATGTTCAGGGCGGCCTGGTCATCGAGATAAATTGGGGCTTTAGCGAGTTTATTCATACGCTGGGTAAGCTGAATAAATTCGTGTTCCTCCATTCTTCCTCTCGATATGCTTTCCATGCTTACATCTGTAACGGCGCTGAGCATCCTTTTTACAATCTGCCCCGAGCCCATTTCTAAGGAGAAAACTGCAACCGGGAACTCCTTAACCGAATTCATGGCCGCATTCATGGCCAGGTTAAGCGAGAAGGCTGTCTTACCCACTGATGGACGGGCTGCCAGGATAATAAGGTCCGTTTTCTGCCAGCCATTGGTAAGCTGGTCCAGTACCGTAAAGCCGGAAGGCACACCGGTAATATCTTCTTTTTTGTTCTTGCTTTCTTCTATTTCGTGTATGGTAGCCACCAGCACGTCCTTCATGCTTTTGAAGTTCTTGCGGAGGTGCTTATCTGTAATCTCGTAAAGGTTCGATTCAGCCTTGTCCAGCAGGTCAAACACGTCAGTGCTGTCTTCGTAAGCATCGCTTATCACATTGCCGGAGATGCGTATCAGCTCGCGCTGAATGAATTTCTCCATTATGATACGGGCATGCGCCTCTACGTGTGCGCTCGATACCACGCTCATAGTGAGGCGGGTAAGATAGTAGGCGCCACCTACTATTTCCAGTTCATTACTCTTTCTTAGTTCTTCCGTGACAGTAAGCAGGTCCACCGGCATACCCTTGTCGAAAAGACGACGGATCGCGGCATAAATCTTTTGGTTGGCATCTACGTAGAAGCATTCTACGCTTTGTATAATCTCCAGTACTTCAGCCAGTTTGTCTTTTTCAAGCATCACTGCGCCTAATACTGCTTCCTCCAGCTCTATGGCCTGAGGTGGTATTTTACCATATACAAGGGAGTTAATATCAGGTTTCCTTGCACGGTTATTACCAAAATCCTTCTTAATGTTTACTGCCATTATGGGTTAATCTTAGTCCTTTTTAAGTTTATTTTTTATCGTCGACACTGCCTTAAACCGTATATAAGAGTTAGTCCGGACTCTTACTTCAGTTACCTGTTTTCAACACGTTTATGTGTTAAGCCAGTATTAATATAACGTTAAGTACAATGGCGGGATGACGAATGTAAATGCCAAAAATTGATTCGCAAAAATTTTAGGAGCATATAGTTATAATTCGGTTCTGCACCACTTGTACCCATACTTGCCAACATAATATGCTTAATTCTCTATTGTTACTCACAAAGTTAGCAGGAAATGAACAGCTATACACATTTAATTCACATGAAATTGTGAATAAATGGATGTGTTGCGGATTTTTTATTACGGATACAATTTGCTATAATCATAAGCTATCTTTACAAAAATTTTAGGCTTTAATGATTGTTTCTTACAAATGGCTGCTTGAGTATCTGCCGGAGCCCCTGGCTATAGAGGAATTGAGCAAAATACTCACATCTATAGGGCTGGAAGTAGAAGGTACAGAGGCGGTGGAAGCGGTAAAAGGTGGTTTGGAGGGCCTGGTGACAGGCGAAGTGCTTACCTGCGAAAAGCACCCGAATGCAGATAAACTGAAAGTAACTACCGTAAATGTAGGTACAGGAACCCCTTTGCACATAGTTTGCGGTGCTCCTAACGTGGCCGCCGGGCAAAAAGTGATCGTGGCGGTTGTGGGTACAACAGTACATCCTACTGAAGGTGAACCCTTCCTGATAAAGAAAGCTAAGATAAGGGGCGAGGAAAGTGAAGGTATGATATGTGCCGAAGACGAAATAGGCCTTGGAAAAAGCCATGCAGGTATTATGATATTGCCTGAAGACACGCCCGTAGGGCTCGCTGCGAAGGTATATTTTAATATTCCTGAAACGGACCATGCAATACATATAGGCCTGACACCCAATCGCTCAGATGCCATGAGCCATATAGGCGTGGCAAGGGATGTGTGTGCTTATCTTACTCATCATAAGGGCAAAAAGTATGTGGTGCGCCAGCCTGAAATAAACCTACCGGCAAAAGGCAATACAAGCATAGATATAAAAGTAAACATAGAAGCAGCAGAAGCCTGCCCGAGATATACCGGTATTAGCATAGCTAACGTAAAAATAGGTCCTTCGCCGGAATGGCTGCAGCAAAGACTGGCGGCTATAGAGCTTCGCCCTATAAATAATGTAGTAGATATAACGAATTATGTATTACATGAATATGGCCAGCCCCTACATGCTTTTGATGCCGATAAGATAAAAGGAAAAACGGTGAATGTGAGCCTGCTGCCTGAAGGGTCGAAATTCGTGACACTGGATGGTAAGGAAAGAAGCCTGAAAGCCAGCGACCTGATGATATGCGATGCAGAAGAAGGAATGTGTATAGCAGGCGTATTTGGTGGTTTGCATAGCGGCGTAAGCGATAGTACTACTAATATCTTCCTGGAGAGCGCTTATTTCAATCCGGGTTTTATAAGACGTACTTCTTTGCATCATGGGCTGAGAACGGACGCTGCCACGCATTTTGAAAAAGGCGTGGACATGAATAACGTGCTGCCTGCCCTGAAACGCGCAGCAGCATTAATAACTGAAATAGCCGGTGGTAGTATTGCATCTGAAATAATAGATGTATATGTGAAACCTGTAGAGCAGGTGACAGTGGATGTAAGCTATGCTTATATTCAAAAGCTAAGTGGCAAGGACTATTCTGCCGGGGCTATAAAGGACGTATTGCTTGCCCTTGGTTTCGAAATAGTGTCTGAAACACCCGATGGGTTGACTTTGAAAGTGCCATCTAATAAAACAGATGTAAAGCAGGCCGCAGATATAGTAGAGGAGGTGTTGCGTATAGACGGGTTGGACAATATAGCCATACCTGAAAAACTAAATATATCTCTGGTCAAAGCCTTGCCGAATGACAGGGACTCGAGGGAAAAGCTTGCCGAGCTGCTTTGTGGCATGGGCTTCCAGGAAATTGTTACTAACTCTATAGTAAACAGCAAGTTTTATCCTGAACGGAATGATCTTGTGCGTATGCTGAATAGCCTGACGGCAGAACTAGACGTAATGCGCCCATCGATGCTGGAAAGTGGTCTGGAGGTGATACAATATAATTATAATCGCAAGAGCCAGGATCTGTCATTGTTTGAATTTGGCAGGGTGTATCGGCAGGAAGACGGGAAATACATAGAAGACCCGCAGCTTGCTTTATGGATAACAGGTAATGTACGCGCAGGCCACTGGAATAGTAAAGCCAGCACTGCCGACATATTTTACGTAAAAGGAGTAATAAATAACCTGCTGAAGCAAAGTGGCATCAGCAACGCTGCAGCAAGCTACGAAGATGGTAATGGCAACGTGAACATAAGCTGGAAATGGAAAAACCAGCCACTATGCAGCGCCATAAAAGTGCCTTCAAAACGTGCTGAGGAATTTGATATAAAGCAGGACGTGTACTTTGCAGTAATAAACTGGGCTGTTTGGCTCAAGGCTATGGAGGCCAATAAGATACGCTATAAAGAAGTGCCGAAGTTCCCTGCTGTGCAGCGTGACCTGGCTATAGTGCTGGACAGGGCGGTGTCTTACCAGCAGGTACAGCAGGTAACTGACCAGTTAAAGCTTGATGCACTGCAGTCGTTCGATCTTTTTGATGTGTTTGAAAGTGAAAAGCTCGGTGCGGGTAAGAAATCTTATGCCTTAAGTTATACTTTTCAGTTGCAGGATCGTACCTTGACAGATGTAGAAATAGAACAAGTGATGCAGCAGCTGACAGGCGCATATAAAACAAAACTGCAAGCACAAATACGCGAATAATGCAAGAACTACAGCTACTGAACGAAAAGCTGGACCTGCTGTTGAAAAAATACACAGCGCTGCAGGCAGAAAACGTGCGCCTGAAAGAGACTGTGTCTAAACAACTAAAATCAATAGAAGGTCTTAATAGCAAGTTGTCTTCGCTGGAGGAAAATATAGGTTCTGCCCAGATAGGAAAAGCTGTGATAAGCAATGAAGAAAAAAATGGCGTACGCAAGCAAATAGACAATGTGATTGGTGAAATAGATAAAATACTGAATACGCTGAATGACTAGGGGAGATAAAAGAGTAATCACAGCATTGCTATTATTGATTTCTGTGGTATGGGTAGCCTGTACGCAAACAAGGCAGCCATGCGCACAGCCTAAAACGGTATATGTAAATGCCGGTTGTTATCATGTAGTGGCAGATACTAATAAAGTAGCCATAGTTGCAGATACCTTATTGCCTAATCCGCTGGTAGGGGTAATAGATACAGCAGGCAAAGGAGCTTTATTCTATTACGGACAAAGGAACCGCTCCCAGTTCTCTATGTTCCTCAATCCTAATTCTGATACCTGTAGGTGGTTTATAAATGCTGATTCTACATTTACGCCTACTTCTTTTGATACGCTTACATTTGTTTATCAGAGCAAATTGCAGTTTTTGTCCAATGCCTGCGGATACACTTATTTTTACAATCTGCTGGGCGTGAGTACTACTCATAATCACATAGATTCTATAATTCTTGAAAATACCAATGTGACAAGCAATGTCAATGTCGAGCATCTTAAGATATACATACATCCTAACTTTTAGCTTGCTGTTATTTGGGTGCCCGTATCAGTTGTTTGCACAGAGCAATACAGATACTACAGCAGCCGATACCACTGAAGCAGAAGTGAAGTTGCCGGAGGCGACAAGCCATCAACTGGCTTTTTCGTTCGATGCTACACAACCTTTCATCAACAGTGCCAGCAGCATAAGGGAAGGCTATGAGTTCGCAATAGATTACTATCTGCACAAAGAGCTATACCTGGTGCTGGAGGGCGGCTGGGGTAGCGCGCACGTCAACTATACAGACCTCGCTTACAGCAGTAAGAACAGCTACTATGCTATCGGCATCAACAGATGCCTGATAAGCAGGCTTACACCTAATGACTGGGACATGGCATTTATGGGTGTACGTCTTGCGGCTGCACCTATTGAGCGCACTGCAGGTACCTATACTGTGGTAGATAGCTTTTGGGGTAGCTCATCAGGTACCATTGCTCCCAAAAACTTTGTAGGGGTGTGGGCAGAGATTACCGGCGGCATCAGGCTTGAGGTGGTTAAAGGTTTTTGTGTAGGCTGGAATATCAGGGGGAAATTCATGCTCGACGGCAAATCTTTTAAAGACTTGCCACCTACCTATATAGCAGGTTACGGCAAAGGAGACAAAGGCAGTGTATTCGACTTTAACCTGTACCTGACTTATGCTATAAGATGGAAGCGGCAGCATCCGCTATCTAAGTAATTCCACATCGCCTTTCTTGCTTATGTGTCTTCCTTCCCGGCTTATGCCGTCAATGTAGTAGAAGTAAGTGCCTATAGGGCTGGGCACACCATTTAGTTTGCCATCCCATCCAGGCCTTTGATTGCGCAATGCATAAAATATCAATTGGCCCCAGCGGTTGTATATTTCAAAATGCTCCAGTTGAAAACCACAATATTCTATTGGTTCCAGCAGGTCATTTCTACCATCGCCATTAGGCGAGAAAGCTGACGGTACAAATACATCTGCAATGTCTGATACATTTACCGTTACTGAGTCGCTAAGCAGGCAACCATGCATGTCTTTAGCCCGTACAATAAATTTTGTTGGTATTATTGGTGATACATTCGGGTCAGCACTCAGGCTGTCATCTACCAGGTTTGTTGGGTACCATTTGTATGAATAGCCATTGGTCACATGCAGTTGCACTGAAGGGTGAAGGCAGGAAACAAGATCACCATTATAAGCAATATCCAGTTTTCGAGTAGTATATACCGTTACTTTAATGCTGTCATTGGTTATGCAGTTGGTATCTATTCTTACGCTCACATAGTAAGTAGTAGTCTGTGTAGGGGAGGCTTTGGGCGTTTGAGAGTAGGGATTGTCCAGCCCTTCATTGGGTGTCCATTGATAAGATAGACCAGCACTTACCCATAGGGAAACCGTGTCTTTAGGACATAATGATGTATCGCTGCTCTTGCTTATAGCAGGCGGAAAATTATGCACATTTACAATTGCTGTTATAGAGTCGTTGCAGCCATTGGCATTTGAGACGTATAACTTTACAGGATAAGAGTTGGGTTTGCTATACACATGGGTAACACTATCCCCCGCTTTTGCAGTACCATCGCCAAACTTCCAATAGTAGCTGCTGGCGCCTATTGAGCCCGCCAGGTCTTTCGCATTGAATGTTATTTTGCCGCTTTGGCATGGCTGCTGGTCAACGTTTATGCTATCCTTTATAGTTCCTACAGCCACATACACGCTGTCTGTTGAAAAACATATCTGCCTGAAGGAAATGTCATCTATTGCAAAGTCATTACCGCTCAGCGCAGTTTGCTGGTCTGTTACGCATATATCTATAGAAGTATTTGTTCCGCTATACCATACCACATGAAACTCTGTCCATATACCGGTGGTAGTAGGTAAATCCAGTGCGCTGCCCACCAATGTGCCGTTAATGGAAAACTGTAAAATAGCAGGATTGCCTGCACCTGACACGGTTACACCCCAGGCCGAAAAATCATAGTAAGTATTAGGGGTTACCGGAATTGTTTGGCACCAGAAGCTTACCGGGGCACTTGAGCCATTTACTACCATCATACTTCCTGTGCCTGTGGTATGGTCGGTTAAAGACACAAAACCCGGATGCACCAGGTTTGGATTAGTTGTTACTGAGTAAAATCCTTCAGGATATAATGAGCCCGAACCTGTTGTATCTCTGTATGACGAACTGAACCCGGTATTCCCACCGCTAAAATCGCCGTTATTTACCAGGTTGTTAGGGGTCAGAGATTTAATATCCAGTTTGTATAATACTGAACTTGCGCCTATAGAAAATGTGGGTGTAAGAGAGTTTGTATCAGATACCCC
>JAFDXS010000290.1 GCA_018267795.1 Bacteroidota bacterium
TATAGCTTTTATTCTGTTGATTGTATTTTACAGGTTTAACTTCTTTTCTATTTATTCAGATAATGTAGTTAGTCTTATTACAGCAGCATTCATTGTGAACCAGATCACAACTATAAAAAAATACAGTGTCTTAGAAAACCCGGTAATGAATTTTTTAGGCAGAATATCATATGGCATTTATGTGTACCATCCTTTTTTTATTTCTTTACTTCTTTTTGTCTTTAAAAAAAATAAAATTGCCATTACTCCCTTAGTAATGTTGATCTCTGTAATGACTGCCACTATTATTATGTCTTACTTATCCTATGAAATATTAGAAAAACCATTTTTGAGGATAAAAAAGAGATATACAGTAACTGGCTAAGTTTAAAAACGATACATACAAGTTAATGTTCTCTTTAGCTTTTTGATCCTGCGCTTATTAACAACAGCAAGGCCGGCGTATCGATTGCTTTATTCGCAAAAATAGGAGTACTTTCCCTTTTGAATAATAACAGCTAATCATGGAAAGGAAATGGCTACATTCCAGGTCATTGCAGCATGGTAACAGCGCATTTGCTGTTTTCTTGTATGCTGCATGCATTTCCATTCTCTTTTTATTACTAGCACCTAAAGAATATAATTTTATAGCAGGCGACTATTACCTTCAGCTTAACAACATAATACACGGTCATGCATTAAGAGCTGCCGATGGGAAAATATTAGATCGGTATCCTCCTGTTATCCCATATCTGTTTTCAATCTTTTTTACTCTTTCCGAAATATTTCATAGCACGCCGCAGCTATTTTATATTATTTACTCTGTCATCGCCATTTCTGTTACCACTGTATTTGTTTATAAGACAGCTACGCTATTCCTTTCCCAGTCTGTCAGCATCATCGCTTCTATATTATTTGCCTCCTGCCCTTTTATCCAGTTCGGTATTGTCAGGGTTGCATCAGAGCCTACCTATATTATGCTGTTGTATGCAGCCATCTATCTTTTAATTAGAGCTTACATAAAACGCCATCATCGGTTTTCTATATTCATGGCTATTGGTATCTTATCAGGCCTTGCAATGCTTACTCGCCCTGCCGGCATATTTTTCCCTTTTTTGTTTTTCCTTTTTATTCTCATTGCATTTTCTTTACCGCTTGCCAAAAGGCAATTATTTGCCTGTGTCTTGCTGCTAAGTTCTCTGCTCATTATCACTCCTTGGGAATTTGCCATTTCCAGGCAGGAAGGCTATTTAGTACCACTCTCTACAGGAGGCCCGATATCTATATGGGATGGTTTACGGTTCAACAACTGCACACATAGATCACCTCTCAATCTTTCGCCGCAGGCGCAACGTTTGTCAGATACCATAGCAACTCATTTAAATGACTTCAATTCCAACACCACCCCATTTTTAAAACAGCAATTTCGCCAGGCACCAATGACATTTGTAAGATTGATAGGCCTAAAAAGTCTACGCGCCTGGTATGGGGTAGAATCTCAGAATAAACGCCAGGAGTTATTCAATCTTATACTCATAAGCATATATCTTATCCTGGCCATTTTAGGCACTTTCTCATATTTTAAAAATGCGGACCGGCAAAAGGTTTACATAGCCATATTTTTTCTTGTTATCATATTATATAGCTGGGCCATGACAACCATAGTACTTTCTATTCTTCGGTATATGTCGCCGGTCCTCGGCCTTATCCTCATCTTCAGCGCGCAAGGTTTGCATACGCTATATAAAAGGTATGATAGCAAACTTCAGTCGCCACCCCATAAGGTGTGAAATACAATCACTTACGTTATTTATATCGATCGCTTCATTTTATGATAACATAAATACCGTTAAACAACGGTATTATGCAATTATTTTCCACCATACATTTGCGCCATAAGGCCTTATTACAATTTTATTATTCACCAAAAAATCAAAAACTATGAAAAAGTTTTTTTTAGTAATGCTAATTGCACTAATGGGTTTGGCGCAGCATGCTTTTGCACGCGATGTTGTGAACAACACAGGTTGTTCCGTTAAGGTTACCGCTGTGGTTTATAATACTTCGACCTGCAATGTTACGTTTACCTGTATGACTGTTACCGTACCGGCACACAGCACAGCTACCCTCCCCGGCTGTGTCGCTGTTGGTACTACTGAATTAATAGGTTTCGAAGTATGTTGGGCCGATGTCATCTGCGCCAGCATACCATGCGTTTCTATTGGCAACAATACCGGGGCACATCCTTGCACACAATTCCCGCTGGGACCTGTCTATCTCCCGGCCTGCAGTTCCTGCAGCCCTACTGCTTCAGGAGTAAAAGTAACCTGGGATCTTGCTTCTACCAGTGGAGATCTCATTATCGGATAATTGGGCAACATTCACCTACCTGGAAAACATCCCGGCGTTTTAAAACGCCGGGATGTTTATTTTCTCTAGTGTCAGCGGCCACCCACACACTTACACCCAACGAAACAAAATCATCCTTTGGAAAGACATAAAGATCGAGATCCATCTCCTTAGAATATGCAATTTTCCTCCCTTGTTGGCGTCCCCGCCAACAAGCTCGTGATGGGCAGATTCAAATCAATCATTCCTCCATTCCTGATTTTCAGTTTGAAAAATGTGGACATCTTTTTTTGGAAGCCCCCTGGCAGCAATTGTATCTTGCCAAATCAGGACCGTCCCCTTATCAAGGCCGTCATGTCGAGCGACCGCGAGACATCTCCTGAGAATATGCAATTAGTTCAATCAAAGCACAATTGCATAGAAGCTCTTTGACATACTGTAAACCCTTTTTCCGGTCAGCAATTTTTCTTCCTACCGGAAATTTCCCCTGCAACCCGCCGCAGGCAATCATATTACATTTTCACCCTTCGGAAAAACCGGAAATTCCGGAAATAACCCCTGCTTCCGTTCTTACGGCTGATAACTTATGACTTATGACTTATGACTTACGCCCTAACTTACATGGGGCACAAATGGGGCATTCATTCGGCACAAAGCATTGATACTCACCACTTATCAAAAAACCACTTTTGCACGAAAAGTGGAGCATTACCTATCATTATGCCTTTGTTATCAAAAACTTATATACTTCATGCTACCCCGGCCAGCGTCTAAAAAACCAATGGAATAGTTATTTTTGTATAGGTTTGTAGTTTGGAATTTTTTAGAGTACCTAAAATCAGCACTGAATAGAAATGGCACTGTTGGGCAATATTATAGCTCGCTCATTACAACTTAGAAAGAAATTTAAGCCGCCGGTAGCTACCCCGCAGACTTATCAGAGACACGTTCTTCGTCAGCTGCTCGAGCGCGGTCAATACACAGCATTTGGCAAACATTACGGCTTCGCTAATATATTAGGTAATGAAGTGGACTTTGTTTCCGCTTTCAGAAAAGCTGTTCCGGTTCATACTTATAATGAAATGCACCAGCAATGGTGGTATCGTTGCCAGGAAGGGGAAGAAAACGTGGCCTGGCCGGGCAAGGTAAAGTATTTCGCACTTAGCTCCGGCACATCAGAGGCTGCCAGCAAGCATATCCCTGTTACACAGGATATGATAAAGTCCATCAAGAATGTTGGCTTTAAGCAGCTCTACAGCATGGCCAATTTCGAGATTCCGCCCGTTGCTTTTGAAAAAGGTATTCTCATGCTGGGCGGCACTACATCCCTCTTCGACAAGAAAGACTATTACGAAGGCGACATGAGTGGCATCAGCGCCAAAAACATGCCCCGCTGGATATCTACCCTGCTCTATAAGCCGGGACAAAAAATATCCCGCAGGCCAAAATGGGAAGATCGTATCAAGCTCATCGTGCGCAAGGCCAAGCAATGGGATGTAGGTATAGTCTGCGGCGTTCCGGCCTGGGTGCAGATAGTGCTGGAAGAAGTAATAAGGTACCACGGCGTAAAGAACATACACGAGATATGGCCTAACCTCAGCATCTACATCCACGGCGGTGTATCATTCGAGCCTTACCGCGAAAGTTTCAAAAAACTCTTAGGCAAGCCTATCACCTATATCGAGACCTACATGGCATCCGAAGGCTCTTTCGGTTT
>JAFDXS010000291.1 GCA_018267795.1 Bacteroidota bacterium
CTTCTCAATAAAGTCCCTGCGAGGAGGCACTTCTTCACCCATTAGCATAGAGAAAACGCGGTCTGCTTCAGCATAGCTTTCTATAGATACAGATTTAAGCGTACGGGTATCCGGGTTCATGGTAGTGTCCCACAGCTGCTCTGCGTTCATTTCACCGAGACCTTTATAGCGCTGTATGCTTACACTGTCTTCTTTCCCGTTAGCCAGTTTTTCTACAGCTGCTTTGCGGTCTTCTTCCGTCCATGCATACATTTGCTCCTTTCCTTTCTTTATCAGATAAAGCGGCGGCTGGGCCAGGTAAACATAGCCCTGCTGTACCAGCTCCTTCATATAGCGGAAGAAGAAAGTCAATATCAGTGTAGCAATGTGAGAACCATCCACATCGGCATCCGTCATGATGATGATCTTGTGGTAGCGGAGTTTAGTCAGGTTCAGTGCCTTAGGGTCTTCAGGCGTACCTACGCTTACACCCAGGGCAGTGAACATATTCTTTATTTCCTCGTTCTCGTATATCTTATGTTCCTGTGCCTTTTCTACGTTCAGTATCTTACCACGCAGCGGCAGTATAGCCTGGAAGCTGCGCTCGCGGCCCTGCTTAGCGGTACCACCGGCTGAGTCACCTTCTACCAGGTATAGCTCGCATTTCTCAGGGTCTTTTTCTGAGCAGTCGGCGAGTTTGCCCGGCATACCGCCACCGGTCAGTACGCTTTTGCGCTGTACCAGCTCACGTGCCTTACGTGCTGCTGCACGTGCCTGTGCGGCCAGTATTACTTTGTCTATTATTATTTTAGCTTCCTTCGGATGTTCTTCCAGGTAGGCTTCCAGCACACGGCTCACGCTCACATCTACCACGCCCATTACCTCATTGTTACCCAGCTTAGTCTTGGTTTGGCCTTCAAACTGTGGTTCGGGCACCTTTACAGATATAATGGCGCTCAGACCTTCGCGGAAGTCATCGCCTGTAATCTCAACCTTCGCACGCTCAAATAGCTTATTCTTATCACCATAAGATTTGAACACACGGGTTATAGCACGGCGGAAGCCCGCCACGTGCGTACCACCTTCTATTGTATTAATATTATTTACGTAAGAGAAAATGTGCTCGTTGTATGAAGTATTGTAAGAAAGCGCTACATCTACAGCTACGTTGGTTTCCTTATCGTGCGCCTCTACAAAAATAGGCAGTGACAGCAGCGGATCGCGTTTACCGCTCTTGTCCAGCATCTGTACAAATTCCACTATACCGCCTTCACTATAAAAAGTTTCAGAATGGTCTTTACCTTCTTCATCTTTTTCGCGAACATCTGTAAGCGTAATGCTAATGCCCTTATTAAGGAAAGAAAGTTCGCGTAAACGGCCTTCCAGTATTTCGCGATTGTAAGTAGTTTCTTTGAAGATGGTATTATCAGGCCTGAAATGCTGCAGGGTACCACGTTTTTCCGTTACGCCTATTTCGCGTACGGCATACATAGGTACACCCTTTTCATATTCCTGTTCAAATATCTTCCCTTCGCGAAAGACAGTAGTATGCATATGTGTACTCAGCGCATTCACGCAACTCACGCCCACACCATGCAGCCCGCCGGAAACCTTATAAGAATCTTTATCGAACTTACCGCCAGCGTGCAGTACGGTCATCACCACTTCCAGTGCGGAGCGACCTTCTTTGCTGTTGATGCCCGTAGGTATACCACGGCCGTCATCCTGTACGCTTATAGAATTGTCTGTATGTATGGTAACATGTATATGCTTGCAATAGCCGGCCAGTGCTTCGTCAATAGAGTTATCTACTACCTCATATACCAGGTGGTGCAGCCCCTTGATACCGGTGTCGCCTATATACATGGAGGGGCGCTTACGCACCGCTTCCAAACCTTCTAAAACTTGTATACTATCGGCATTATAGCCTTGAGCAGGGGCTTGTAAAACTTCGTTTTCTGTATCCATAGATTCGTTTAATCCGAAGCAATTTTTAATAAAAGAATTTTTCTAAAAATGCCATCTTCGGATATATGGCAAACATCTACAAATAATGTAGATTTTTAACTTTACAAAGATAGTGAATATATGCCGTAAGAGCAAAGAAAATCAAGGGGTTTTAACATATTAACTAGTTGAAAAACAGGGTGAATTTGTGGATAAAATTTAACGCATACATGGCGATATTCCCAGGTAAAAAATGTATTTAAAATAAACCCCCAGAAATAAAAAAAACAGGCGCAATATAGTATTGCACCTGCTGTATATCAGATCTTATGAAAAAGATACATATTACTGTAGCATTTCGCCTATACTTGCCATTATCCCTTCAGATTCTTTTTCCGTATTATCTTCTGTTTCTCCTGTTGCATCCTCATTTACACCACTAGTAGCAAGCTCTGTTAGCAAGGCATCTGTTTCTTTTTCTTCTTTCAGGGTTTGCGCCAGTAAGTTGGCCACATCCCGCTTATTTATAGTATGGGCTATGGTTACCAGGCTGCCATAGGTAGCTATTTCATAGTGCTCTACCTTTTGTGCTGCCAGTATCAGGCCCACGTCGCGTGTTTCTGTACCTTTTTTGGTATCGCTTATTATTTCGTCACCTTCCCTGGTAATCCCTGCCATCGCATCGCACTTTTTGGCCTGTGCTTTCTCGCCCAGCATTTCAAAAGCTTGTTCCAGGCGTTTTATTTGCCCCATGGTTTGCTGCAGATGAGTGGCAAAAGCTTTCTTTAGCTTGTCAGAAGTCGCTGCCTTCTCCATCTTAGGCAATACTTTAGTCAGATGCTTTTCTGCCCAGTAAACATCTTTCAATTCGTTGAAAAACAGGTCCTGCAACAGGTATTCCTTATTTATTTTTTTAGCAGTGCGTGGCGCTGCTGCCTGCGACCTTGAGCTAGCTGCTTTTTTCTTTGTAACGGCAGCCTTCCTGGCAGGTGGTGCAGCTTTTTTAGCAACTGTTTTCTTTGCAACTGATTTTTTAGAAGCTGTTTTCTTATTAGCTGTTTTTTTTGCTGCGGCTTTCTTTGTAGCAGCTTTAGCTGATCGTGCTGCGGGTCTTGCAGATTTCTTTTTACCGGAAGATGTTGATCTCATAAGTTATCGAGTTTAGCAGTAGGCAAGTCAACAATATCATGCCAGAGCTACTCTCTTGCGCTATATCATTAATCCAGCTTTTTACGGTTGGCAATAGCTTCGGTAAACCACAGGAATTCTTTAGCAAATGTTTTCAGATGGCGCTCAGAACGTTCATCTAATGGATTGCCTTCCTCATCCAGCACATTCTGCACATAGGGAAACAGCAGCTTGTATGGCATAGCATAGGCATCTATAGCCAGTATCAGCAATTGCATGTGGTTCGATGCATTGATACCTCCTTCATAGCCATCTGATGCGGCTACCACAGCGATTGGTTTATGATGCCATTCTTTGGTAAAATAATCCACCGTGTTCTTCAGCGCACCGCTATAGCTGTTATTATATTCCGGCGATACAAACACGATACCGTCTGCTTCTGTAAGTATCTTGCTTATAGTCAATAATGAAGGCAATGGTGTTGCCATATCTTTCAGGCGCTCTTCCATTACCTGCAGGCCATGTTCTTTTATGTCTATCAGGGCCACGCTTGCACTGCCACTTGCCGCTAATACTTTTTCTACCGCTTTGGCGGCACGCAGGCTTTGCCTGCCCTTGCGCACAGCACCATAAAGAATTGCTATTTTGTACATAATTAATTCTTAGCTTTAAGATACAGCTTATTGTCGCAAGGTAATACTAGCTGTCATTATGTAAAAACGTATGGGTATGAAAAAATATATTCTTTTTGCTCTGCTCTCCTGTATTTGCCTCTCCTGCAATACCTGGCCGCAGGAGGATAAGGACGCTTATACCCAAACCTGCCTGCAGGATGCCAATAACTGGGCCGGCTCACCTGACAAAGCAAAAGTGTATTGCGACTGTATGCTGCAAAAGCTGATGAAGAAATACACGAACGTAAACGACCTGATGGAGCATATAGATAGTGTGGCCAATGATACCAGCCT
>JAFDXS010000292.1 GCA_018267795.1 Bacteroidota bacterium
ATCCTGCCGCACTATGCGTAGTACGCCATTAAGTACTATGGGCACAAACAATATCTTTTGGCCCGGCGATATTAATATATCGTCCTTTTGCACTGTTTTTATTTTCGCATATCTGTCTATCTCATTGAGAAGCGCGGGGTCTGTAAATACTGTTTTATTCATAATAGGCACGAATATCTATATTATTTTACTACTGCCTATTTTTTCACTTGCCCGGGTACCTCTTTGGGTATAGGTTCGGTTTCTGGCTGTTGTTCCGGTACTATTTCCGGCACATCTGGCTGCTGTATCTGTCTTTCAGGTTCAGTCGGTTTTATCTCCGGTATATCCGGCTTAACGGGCGCTTCTTCAGGTACTTTAGGCAATGGATTCGGTTCCATAACACTGTAATTTAAATGCAAAATAAATTTTATGTTCGGCCAGGTTTGTGATGCAAATCATTTATTTACTTGATTATTATCACTCATTTATGCGAATGATTTGTATCAACATTCCCCTGATTTATATCATCCTCCTTATGGCTTGCATCTCGGAGATTTGATATCTGATGATAATAACATTATTATGCCAAAACAATTTAGAGAAAGAGCAGGTAGTCAATCAGCCTTCGTTTATTTTGTTGCCTTCATAGGCGCACTTATTTATTTTATTGGGCACGCTGCTACCTTTGGCGCAGGTGTGCTGGGTTTTTTTAAGGCAATAGTATGGCCTGCCATACTTTGTTATAAGTTGCTGGAGTTCTTAAAAGCCTAAAGGGTGATTAGATATGCTTTGATTATTGATATTGTATATAAATAGGACGCGGATATAATTTCAGTACCTCTTTAGGCAACATCATTTTTCCGTATTGTGGTGTCATGGAGTCGTTCTTATAAAAAAGTTTGAAGCCCGTAAACTGTACAGGCTCGCTTACCACAGCCAGCTTGTAACTGTTCACTTTCTTAGCCGGAAACCCGAATCCGTCCATATCTATTACTATCTGCACCTCAGGTCGCGTTATTATTTTCTTATAGTTGGTTATCATTCCTTTCGTAAACCTATGTACTACCAGCACCTTTGGCGGTAGGTTATATTTCTTAACTATTTCTGCTAAAAACGAAGAAGCATAGTTTATATCGGCAGCATCAAAGGTGCCTATTCTCGTGCTGGGTACTTCTCCGCCTTTCATGGAGAATTCGGGGTCTATTCCCAGGTGCACATTGCTTTTACTTAGGTACGGCTCCAGCAGTGGCAACTCTTCTTTCAGTGTGCTATGGCCTACTTGCACATCCAGTATTGCCAGTCCCTTTATGCTGTCTGCCAGCCGCATCGCTTTATCTATCTCCGTTTTAGGCATGCGTAGCCTGTACTTGGCACCTTTCCCAGGCATATGTTGGGCGCTTACTGCTATGTAGTGCAGTGCAGGTATTACGGGTATAGCCGGGTCTGCGGCTTCCCATTTTTTTGCTTCTTTTAGCAGCCCTGCAATCATTTGGTTAGTTGGCAACGCACCCAGTACACCCATGCCTTTCGAGTAAAAATTACCATAGTAAGCTACAATGCGTTTATATGGCAAGATCGCTCCAGGCAGCGGATATGCAGTTTTTACAGGCCATTTAGCTGTAGGTGTGTCATGTACAAGATGCAGCACCATTTTGTTATACAATACTGTATCCAGCGGCGGCAGGGGTTTCTTTTCTTCGTCTTCAGATTTAGTATTTGTTGTATTTGCCGCCTTATTGGTCGTCGCAGGAAAGTGTGTTTTTACCTTTTTAGCATCTGTTGATTCGCAGCTGCACAATGTAATTGCAATGCTTAAAAGTGCTGTGATGCCTATGGGGCGAAGGCTATGAATTTTCGGGAGTTGTTTCAAGTTCTTTATGTGCATTATTTATTTAGTCTGTTCAATTTCAAAAGCCAATAAAGATTAGGCCATGATTAATGTTAAGTTACGAGTTAATTGATATCCTAAAACATATAATTACATTATTTATAATAGCGCGAATTAATTTCTTTTAACAAACGCGCACTATCCCAATTACCATCCACCAATATCCTTCTTATATTAAAAAGTAGCTCATCTTTATCTACTTCACCCCATAGCTGAAATGCCGCAGCATACCCCCTGCTTTTTAACATCCCAAACCCCTTCTTGCTATATTGTCCGTTAGGGTAGGCAAAGTATATTATATGTTTCCCGGTGATGTTTTCTAGTTGTTTAGTTGGCTTTTCAAGCTGCTCTTTCCAGTCTGCATCTGTGTATCCCGTCACTGCATGGTGATCCCAAGTATGGCAGCCTATGGTGTGTCCTTTGCTTGCTAACGTGCGCAGCATGGCCGTAGTCATATAGCGCGGTTTATTCAGCACTACAGTCATAATAAAGAAAGTAGCTTTAAACCCCGCCTTTTCCATTTCAGGCACAGCATTTTTATACTGCGATAAGGTGCCATCATCAAAGCATATCAATATCGGCCTGGCAGGCAATGGGGCACCCTTCACTGCATACGCAAGTAGTTGGTCCGGCGAAATACTATGGTATCCATTATCATGCAACATGCTGATATGTTCCTTAAATGTGTTGACTGGCGTTACATATACTTTCCCGCTTTTCGAGTCGTTTCTGTCCCAATCCCGTACCTGGTGATAACATAAAACAGGCACCTGCTGCAGCCGCTCTGCAATTTCTTTTGAGGAACTGGACCCTGTGTCCGGACCTTGATAAATATTAAAAAGAAGAAAGAATAAAAGAAGATAGGTGCGCTCGAAAAACATATTACAAAGCTACCTTTCAAGCTATACATGTATTATGATGCTGATCAATCTGGAGGCATGATGATAATCATGCAGCGTACTGATGACCCTCATTAGCATATCAAAAATAATAGCTTCTCTTTATTCTCTCTCTAATAATTATTCATTATGGAACGCTATACGAGAAAATTTAATGAACTAAACATCGGCGATGTCGCCCTGGTAGGCGGCAAGAATGCCTCTCTGGGCGAAATGTATAACCAGCTCTCGGCTAAGGGGATACAGGTGCCCAATGGCTTTGCTACTACTGCCGCTGCCTTCTGGCATTTTATTGACAGCAACAACCTTCGAAAATCATTAGAACAACTGTTCTCCAGGCTCGATAAAACAAGCTTTACTAACCTGAAGGAGGTAGGCACAATAGCAAGAAACCTCCTCTACAACGCAAAGATGCCGACCGATCTTGAAGCCGAAATAATAAATGCTTATAAAGAGCTGCAGGCTTCAGGTGTTTCAGAGGTTGCAGTAAGAAGCAGTGCCACTGCCGAAGACTTGCCGCAGGCCAGCTTTGCGGGTCAGCACGAGTCTTACCTGAATGTAAAGGGAGAAGCAGATGTAGTAAAGGCGGTACAAAGATGTTTTGCGTCATTATATACAGATAGGGCCATAAAATATAGAGAAGACAACGGCTTCGACTACACCAAAATAGCATTGTCAGCAGGTGTTCAAAGAATGGTGCGGGCAGATAAAGCCTGCTCCGGCGTATGCTTCACGCTCGAGCCGGAATCAGGCTTTCGCAATGTCATTCACATTGCCGGCGTTTGGGGCCTGGGGGAAAATATAGTTCAGGGTACCGTTTCCCCAGATGAGTTCCTTGTATTTAAACCCTCTTTAAAAGCAGGATGGAAAGCAATTATCCAAAAGCGCCTTGGGGACAAAAAACTAACAATGATATACGCTGAAAATGCGGCCATATCTGCAGTTAATACCGCATCCACAGTTAATATAGATACGCCTCTCTATCTGCGCAGCACATTTGTTCTTTCTGATGAAGAAATAACAAAGCTTGCCACCTGGGCCCAGGCCATAGAAGAGCATTATAAAATGCCTATGGACATAGAATGGGCTAAAGACGGCCTCACAAATGAATTGCTCATAGTGCAGGCCCGGCCTGAAACAGTGCATAGCCAGAAAGACCGTCTGCATATCAGCGAATATACCTTACTGGAAAAAGGTGAAGAAATAGCAAAAGGGGAAGCCATAGGCAGCAAGATAGCTTCCGG